>NZ_JBLYZG010000051.1:0-42232 GCF_049310245.1 Endozoicomonas sp. ALB115
GTTGTTTCATCTCCTCAATATCATTCAGGAAACGGGTTTTTATCTCAGGAAAGGCGGCATGGGTTTCCAGTTCCTCGTAACAATGAACCCCAGGCAATTCAATATATTCCGGCTGATCGGCAACCGTTGGTATTGGTGGCTTTTCAGAAGCAGTATCTGGTTGCCAGGGTTGGAAAAGTATTGAGTTGATTTCTGTATTTAACGAAAGCATGAATTTGTCCAATGTCATATTTGTTTTGGACATATTCGATTGCAAAATAGTGGAAAAGTTGCATGTTAATGGCTTGCATTGACCTGACTTCAGCAGTTGATCACCCCTGAGCCATGGCTGCTGGGATTGCTTTCGTTGGAATGCGACACCAATCCTGAAAACCGCGGTTAGATATTTCTGGAGACTGCGGTGAACCTGCCTTTGGTCCAGCCCTAAAAAAAGGGCCGGTATTCACAAAATACCGGCCCCTTCGCTTGCAAGGGTTCGCCTTAAAACAAATGCTGATTAACAGCTTCTGACAACCGCGAAGTCCGCAAGGTCCGCCATAGCACTGCGATACTTGCCTTCTGGCAATAAGTTCAGGCAACGTTTTGCTTTGGCTGTGTATTCCCGGGCTTTAGCCGCAGTGTACTGAAGTGCTCCACAGCTGCGAACCGCTTCCACAACGGCTGCAATATTGTCCCGGCCGCCTTGCTCAATCGCTTCCCTTACCAGCGCCTTTTGTTCACTGGTGCCATGTTTCAGGGTGTAAATCAGCGGTAATGTCGGTTTGCCTTCTGCCAGATCATCCCCGAGGTTTTTACCCATGGTTTCAGAATCGCCCTCATAGTCCAGCAAATCATCCACCAGCTGGAAGGCAATGCCGAGGTAATTACCGTAGTTAGCCATATCTTTTTCCAGTTCCGGGCTGGCTTTGCTCAGCACAGCGGCCGTCTGGCTGGAGGCCTGGAACAGCATGGCGGTTTTGCAGCGGATGACTTCCATGTAGTCATCTTCGGTAACATCAGCATCATTGATGTTCATCAGCTGCATAACCTCACCCTCGGCAATGACATTGGTGGCGTCCGCCAGAATATGCAGCAGCTTGAAGCTCTCCAGCCCTACCATCATCTGGAATGCGCGGGAATAGAGAAAATCACCCACCAGAACGCTGGGCGCGTTGCCCCACAGGGCATTCGCCGTGTCTCTGCCGCGGCGCATGTCTGACTGATCCACCACGTCGTCATGCAGCAGGGTGGCAGTGTGCAGGAATTCAATAATGGCGGCCAGTGGTACGTGGTTGCAGTCATTGTAACCACAGGCCCGGGCAGTCAGCAGTACCAGCAATGGGCGTAGCCGCTTGCCACCGGACTTAATGATGTATTCACTGATTTTGCTGACCAGGGCGACGTCAGAGTGCAATTGATCGTGAATGCACTCGTTCACCCTGCGGAAATCGTCGTGGACTGCGATCTGAAAAGAGGCTTGTTGTTTGTCCGGCATCTGGCTTATTTGGTGGGGCGAAATTGGGCATCGTATTTAGTGCTACTGCAACTGTCAATAGCAGCCGGTGATGAAGGCATTAATACAGGGTCTTTGCGGGGTGCCTACTTATTTCAGTGAAACAGGCAGCAGACCTGCTGACCCCTTTCACCGGGCAGGGCAGGATAAAATGCCAACAGGTCTTGCCAGTGAGGCTTGACTCCCTTAAAATTTGCGCCCCTATCTGAGAATCCGGTGCGGTGTGCCGCTTTGTCATGGATTGCTGATTAATAGCTGGTTTCAGCTGCCCTTCAGCTCATGAGGTGCCGCCCATCCCTGATGGTAACTGAAAGGCCGTACTGGTCTTGTTGGAGCCATCAGCTTCTTTAATAGCCATCAGCTTCTTTAATAGCTGTCAGCTGCAAAAGAAGTGGTTTTTAGATAGCTAAAAATTCCACCATGCCTTTCCAGGGCCGGTGGATGCCTTTGACAAAGAGGCTCTTAAGGATTTTCGGAGATCAAATCATGTACGCAGTTATCAGAACTGGTGGTAAGCAGTACCGCGTTACCGAAGGAGAAATCCTGAAGGTAGAAAAACTGAGCAACGCCGCTGGCGAAAGTCTGGAAATCAACGACGTTCTGCTGATCGCCAATGGCGAAGAACTGAAAGTTGGTGCTCCAGTGGTTGAAGGTGCCAAGGTTACTGCTGAAGTTATCAGCCACGGCCGTGGTCCAAAAATCAAGATCATCAAGTTCAAGCGTCGTAAGCATCACCGCAAGCAGATGGGCCATCGTCAGTGGTTCACTGAGCTGAAGATCACCGGAATTGCCGGTTAATTATTGCTGACAGGTTTTTTTAACCTGTTGATTACTTCTAAGGACGGTCTCTGGTGTGGTAGCTGGCGGCAGGTCCGGGATAAAAGGAGAGCAAGATGGCTCACAAAAAAGCTGGCGGTAGTACCCGCAACGGTCGCGATTCAGAAAGTAAACGCCTTGGTGTCAAAATCTTTGGTGGTCAGGCTATCCAGGCGGGTGCCATCATCGTTCGTCAGCGTGGTACCAAGTTCCACGCTGGTGCTAACGTAGGCATCGGTAAGGACCACACCCTGTTCGCCAAGGCCGACGGTAAAGTCGTGTTTGAAGTGAAGGGTCCTAAAAAGCGCAAGTATGTCAGCGTAGCTGCTGCATAATGGCGTTCGGGCTGTCAGTGATTATCTGATGATTGCTGACGGCTCACCCTGAAAGCCCCGCTATCGCGGGGCTTTTGTTTATCTATTGACCGGACAGTGCCTACAGGTAAGCCCTGACATCTATTAAGGGTTTACCTGCAGGCATTGGCAGATGACTGGTTACGCTGCAATTATGGTTGCAGGAGAGTGGCGCAATGAAGTTTGTAGATGAAGCGACAATCACGGTTCAGGCGGGTAAAGGTGGTAATGGCTGCCTGAGCTTTCGCCGTGAAAAATTTATTGAAAAAGGTGGCCCCGATGGTGGCGACGGTGGTGATGGTGGCAGCATCTATGTGATTGCTGACAACGACCTGAATACCCTGGTGGATTACCGCTACCAGAAGCACTACCAGGCACAGAACGGTGAGCCGGGTCGTGGCCGTAACTGTACCGGTGCCAAAGGTACGGATATCGAGCTGAAAGTGCCGGTGGGCACCACGGTTGTGGATAACGAGACGGAAGAGGTTATCTGCGATCTGACCCATGTTGGTGAGCGCGTCAAGGTCGCCCAGGGTGGCTTTCACGGGTTGGGGAATACCCGTTACAAATCCAGTGTTAACCGTGCGCCGAGACAGACCAGCCCGGGTTCTGAAGGCGAGCGCCGGGATCTGCGCCTTGAGCTTAAGGTGATTGCCGATGTAGGCCTGCTCGGTATGCCCAATGCGGGCAAGTCTACGTTTATTCGTGCCGTATCCCAGGCTCGGCCAAAGGTGGCTGATTATCCATTTACTACCTTGGTTCCAAATTTGGGCGTGGTGGCGGTGGATCGTCATCGTGGCTTTGTTATTGCCGATATTCCCGGTCTGATTGAGGGCGCTGCTGAGGGTGCTGGCCTCGGTATTCGTTTCCTCAAGCATTTGGCCCGATGCCGTATTCTGCTGCACCTTGTTGATGTGGCACCTTATGATGACACCGATCCGGCGGAGTCTGCCAAGGCAATTATTCATGAGTTAGAACAGTTCAGTGAAACCCTGGCGAACCGGGATCGCTGGCTGGTGTTGAATAAAGTCGATTTGCTGCCCGACGATCAGCGCGAAGCTGTCTGCCAGCATATTATCAAGGAGCTGAACTGGACCGGCCCTGTTTACCAGACATCCGCTATTGCTGGTCTGGGCACCGGGATTCTTTGTCAGAACATCATGAGCTTTATCGAAGAGCGCGCGCTGGAACAAAGTGAAGATGAAGAGCTGGCCAGACAGGAAGAAGAGCAGCTGAGCAAGATGGAATCTGAGGCGCGCATGCGTATGCGGGAGCTGGCCGAAGAGCGTCGTGCTCGTCGGGCGGCAAAAAAAGCGGCGGATAACGATGACGACGATGATGATGACGATCACGATGTCGAGGTCTTCTACGTATGAGTGAACGCAACCGCTTGCAGGCAGCCCGGCGCTGGGTGATCAAAATTGGCAGTGCGCTGTTAACCAATGAAGGTCAGGGCCTGGATCTTGATCGTATGGACGCCTGGGTGACGCAGATGTGCCAGCTGCGTGATCAGGGCGTGGAGGTTGTGCTGGTCTCTTCCGGTGCGGTTGCGGCAGGCATGGAAAGGCTGGGCTGGATGGAGCGGCCAACAGCGTTGCATCAGCTGCAGGCCGCGGCGGCGGTGGGTCAGGCCCGTCTGGTGCAGGCCTGGGAGGTTGGTTTTCAGAAGTATGGTGTGCAGCCGGCACAGGTACTGTTGACTCACGATGACCACAGTAATCGCCGACGTTACCTGAATGCCCGGAGTACCCTGAAAACCCTGTTGGAAATGGGGGTGGTACCGGTCATCAATGAAAATGACACGGTTGTGACTGACGAACTTCGCTTTGGCGATAACGATACGCTGGCAGCGCTGGTGGCGAACCAGGTGGAAGCGGATGTTCTGGTGATTCTGACGGATCAGGATGGCCTGTTTACCGCCGACCCAAGAACCAACCCTGATGCCAGGCTGATGCATGAAGTGCGTGCCGGGGATGAGTCCCTGGATGCCATGGCGGGTGGTGGCAGTGGTCGCCTGGGGCGCGGAGGCATGCAGACCAAGTTGCGCGCATCCCGCCAGGCAGCTGCGTCCGGCTGTGCGACGGTGATTGTTGGTGGCCGTGCAGACAATGTGATTACCCGGGTGTTTGCCGGTGAAGAGCTGGGTACCTTGCTGCTTCCGGATCAGGAGCCAATGGCGGCACGCAAGCAGTGGCTCCAGGGGCATCTGAAAACCGCTGGTGAACTGGTGCTGGATGCCGGTGCTGTCCGGGTACTGAAGGAGCAGGGTAAAAGCCTGTTGCCGGTAGGGGTAAAGGCGCTGAGAGGCCGCTTCCAGCGTGGTGAGATGGTTACCTGCCTGGATGAAAACGGCAATGAAGTGGCTCGTGGGTTGATCAATTACGGTGCCAGTGAAGCGGAACGCATTATTGGCAAGCCCAGTCATCAGATTAAGGCGTTACTTGGCTATCAGCGAGAGCCTGAGTTGCTGCATCGGGATAATATGGTGCTTGCGTCTTGATCGTATAGATACAAAAAAACCGGCAAAGGCCGGTTTTTTTGTATCCTGACAACGCGCAGTGGTTGTCTGTCTCAGCGAGGCTCAGGCAGTTGCCAGGGCCTTGATCTGAGCGTTCAGACGGCTCTTGTGACGAGCAGCCTTGTTCTTGTGGATGATGCCCTTGTCGGCCATGCGGTCGATCACAGGTACCGCTGCAGTGAAGGCAGCTTTAGCGGCTTCAACGTCTCTGGTGTCGATCGCCTTGATCACCTTCTTGATAGAAGTGCGAACCATGGAACGCAGGCTGGCGTTGTGCTGACGACGGTTTTCAGCCTGACGGGCGCGCTTGCGTGCAGAAGGAGAGTTTGCCATTTCGGTGCTCCTGGAAATTCAATTTCGTTCGGGTTGTCTCAGGGCGGCTTTGGGGCACCCTGCATGGAATAGGTTGTTTGCCGCAGTTACTGGCAATGGCCCGGGTAAGACATTGTCAGCCCATATCCCACTTTCATTTAGCTCAGGGCTGTATCCAGCTCAGGGCTATACCTGGCTCAAGGCTGTATCTGGCTCAAGGCTATTTAGCCGCCGAACTATGCCGACTCAGGCCGGTCTTGTCAATACGGCATACTGCCTGCAGGGCTTTAAATCTACCGGACTGTGGTGTTTTTTGACGGTCCGGGAGGTGACACTGTTTTTGGGCAAAACCGGCGATTTTCACAATATATGTGGCAATCGCAATTACCTTGGATATGATTGGCTGTTTATTCTTATGCTTTTACATTCAATTGCACCATGAGTGATTCCGATAACAGCCCGCCAGCCAATCAGCCTGAACCGAAAAAATCCGGATTGCTGAGATCCAGCCTGGTGGTGGGGATAATGACCATGCTTTCCCGGGTACTGGGTCTGGCCAGGGATGTGGTGGTTGCTGGCTACTTTGGTTCGACAGCCTCAGCGGATGCCTTTTTTGTGGCGTTCAAAATCCCGAATTTTCTTCGTCGCCTGTTTGCTGAAGGGGCGTTTTCTCAGGCTTTTGTGCCGGTGCTGTCGGAATATCGTTCTAAACGAAGCTTTGACGATGTGCGCGAACTGGTCAGTCGCGTAAGTGGAACCCTGGCGGGGATATTGCTGCTGGTGACGGTTGTGGGTGTTCTGGCGGCTCCGATATTGATCCGGCTGTTTGCGCCTGGCTTTATCAATGAACCGGCAAAACTGGCGCTTGCCGGTGACATGCTGCGGATCACCTTTCCCTACCTGCTGTTGATTTCACTAACAGCTCTGTCGGGCTCAATCCTGAATACCTATGGACGCTTTGCGGTACCGGCATTTACTCCCGTGTTGCTGAATCTGAGTTTGATTGGTTCAACACTTCTGCTAACACCCTATTTTGATCAGCCGGTGATGGCACTGGCCTGGGGCGTAGCGATTGCGGGCATTTCCCAGCTGTTACTGCAGATGCCCTTTCTTTTGCAGATTCGCCTTCTGCCCATGCCCAAATGGGGCGTTCAGCATGAGGGCAGCCGTAGAATCATGACACTGATGGTGCCGGCGCTGTTTGGGGTTTCTGTCAGTCAGATCAACCTGCTGCTGGATACGGTGCTGGCCTCTTTCCTGCAAACCGGCAGTGTCTCCTGGCTGTATTACTCTGACCGCTTATCCGAGCTGCCACTGGGCGTGTTTGGTATCGCCATTGCCACGGTGATTCTGCCCAGCCTCTCCACCAAACACGCAGAAGCAGACGGTGGGCATTTCTCCAGAACACTGGATTGGGCTATTCGTCTGGTACTGCTGATTGGTGTGCCGGCGGCCGTTGCGCTGTTCATTCTGGCCGGGCCATTAATCGCGACCCTGTTTGACTATGGCGAGATGACGGACCGTGATGTGTTGATGTCCGCCATGAGTTTGCAGGCCTACTCCCTTGGTTTGATTGCTTTTATGTTGATCAAAGTGCTGGCACCGGGTTATTTTGCCCGCCAGGACACCAAAACACCGGTAAAAATTGCCATTATCGCGATGGTTGCGAATATGGTGTTTAACCTGATTCTGGTATTCCCCCTGCAACATGCCGGGCTGGCACTGGCCACAACTCTGTCGGCTTTTCTGAATGCGGGCTTGCTGTATCGTGGTTTGCAACGGTCCGGGGTTTATCAGCCTGCCAGTGGCTGGCTGGTTTATTTCGCCCGGCTGGTGGTTGCTAACCTGGCGATGGCGGCAACGCTGATCTGGCTGGCCAAAGATATTGAACAATGGCTGGCCTGGTCACTATGGGAGCGAGTATCCCAGACTGGCCTGCTGGTCCTGTCCGGATTGGCGGTTTACATCGGTGTGCTTTTACTCAGTGGTATCAGGCCGGGGCAATTCAGGCATTAGGGCCTGTTGACGTTTCGTTGCGTGCTCAGTGACCCGTGGAACCTGCTGGGGTATACTGCCCGGCTTCATCGTCAACATTTTTTCAACAATGGTTGAATACAGGAAGTAAGGGAGTCCGAGCCCCTCCATGCAGTTGATCCGCGGGTTGCACAATATCAGGCCAGAACATCAGAGATGCGTGGCCACCATCGGTAATTTTGATGGTGTGCATGTGGGCCACAGAACCATTCTTGAGGCCCTGAAACAACAGGCGTTTGAGTTGGACGCCAGGGTATGCGTTATCACCTTTGAGCCCCAGCCCAGAGAGTATTTTCAGGTGGATGCTGCACCCGCGAGGCTGTCCAGCCTGCGGGAGAAGCTGGCGCTGCTGGCGGAAAATCATGTGGACCAGGTGCTCTGTCTGCCGTTTAATGACCGGCTGCGCAGCCTCAGTGCTGATGATTTTGTCTTTCGGGCACTGGTTGAAGGTTTGGATATTCGCTACCTGATTGTGGGTGACGACTTTCGCTACGGCTGTGACCGCAAAGGCGATTTTACCCATCTGGAACGGATGGGTGAGCGCTACGGTTTTGAAGTCTGTGATACCCAGACCGTATTGATGCAGCAGGGGCGTATCAGCAGTACCCGCATTCGTGATGCGCTGGCGGAAAATAAGTTTGCCGAAGCGGAACATATGCTGGGCAGACCATTTACCATGATTGGCCGGGTAGTAAAGGGGCAGCAGTTGGGCAGAACCCTGGGCTTCCCCACGGCGAACATCAGGGTATGTCGTCGACGTCTGCCTTTGCGGGGCGTGTTTGCTGTTCGTACACTGGTGGATGGCCATCGTTTTAATGCGGTTGCCAACCTGGGCGTCAGGCCATCGGTATCCGGCGTTAAACCGCTGCTTGAAGTCCATATGCTCGACTTCAAGGGGGATCTGTATGATCAGACCCTGCGGGTAGAGTTTGTGGAAAAGATCAGGGATGAACAGAAATTTGAATCGCTTGAAGCCTTGCGGGCAGCGATTGCCAATGATATTGAAACAGCCCGCAAGCTTTTTTAAATAACCCGCAAGCTTTTTAAATAAATAGCTGTGATGAATAGTCCGTAGAGGTTCCGGTAAACAACTATGTCCGACTACAAGCATACATTGAATTTGCCGCAGACCGATTTTCCGATGCGCGGCAACTTGGCCCAGCGTGAGCCACAAATGCTCAAGCGCTGGTATGACATGGATCTCTACGAAGAAATTCGCAAGATCAGCCAGGGACGGGAAAAGTTTATTCTCCATGATGGCCCTCCCTATGCCAATGGTGATATCCACATCGGCCATGCCGTTAACAAGATCCTGAAGGATATTATCGTTAAAGCCAAAACACTCGATGGCTACGATGCCCCTTACGTTCCGGGCTGGGACTGCCATGGCCTGCCGATTGAGCATAAGGTTGAAGGTATGCTCGGCAAGGCCGGGGATAAAGTGGATTTCAAAACCTTCCGCAAAAAGTGCCGTGAATACGCCGCCAAACAGGTGGATGGCCAGCGTGAGGACTTCAAGCGCATGGGGGTGTTTGGCGACTGGGACAAGCCATATCTGACCATGGATTTCCAGACCGAAGCTGACATCATCCGTTCCCTGGGCAAAATTGCTGCTAATGGTCATCTGGTCAAAGGCTATAAGCCGGTTTACTGGAGTGTTGTCGGTGGCTCTGCCCTGGCGGAAGCAGAAGTTGAGTATCAGGATAAAACCTCTACCCAGATTGATGTGCGTTATGCAGCGCTTGATGAAGCTGATCTGTTAAGTGCATTTACTTTTGATTCCCCAAAAGGGCAGGGTGAAGGTGAGGTAGCCGTCGTTATCTGGACGACAACACCATGGACCCTGCCATCCTCCCAGGCGGTCAGCATGGGCGGCGATCTGGATTATGCCCTGGTGCAGTGTCAGGTGAATGATGAACCTGCCCGTCTGGTTCTGGCTGAAGCCCTTGTAGCCAGTGCCATGCAGCGTTATGGCATTGAAGACTACACGATCATTGCCCGGGCAAAGGGCGCAGCGTTTGAACACAAGAAAGTTGCCCATCCATTCTATGACCGGGAACTGCCGCTGATACTGGGTGATCACGTCACCATTGACGCGGGTACCGGTAATGTTCATACGGCACCTGACCATGGTGTTGATGACTTTAATGTGGGGCGTCACTACGGCATCGGTACCCTGAACTATCTGGACGACAGTGGTTATTACCGCGCCAACGTAGAACTGTTTGCCGGTGAGCACGTTTACAAGGTTGACCCGAAAGTGGTTGAGGTTCTGGTTGAGAAAGGACGACTGCTGGCTCAGGAAAAACTGACGCACAGTTACCCTCACTGCTGGCGTACCAAAACACCACTGATTTTCCGTGCCACGCCCCAGTGGTTTATCAGCATGACCAAAGAACACCTGCTGGATACCGCCATGGATTCCCTGAAAGGTGTCGTGTTTACCCCTGAGTGGGGCCGTAACCGGATGGAAGCCATGCTGGGCCAGAGTCCGGACTGGTGTATCTCCCGTCAGCGCACCTGGGGTGTGCCGATTGCGCTGTTTATCCATAAAGAGACCGAAGAGCTGCATCCGGAAACTCAGGCACTGATTGAACAAGTCGCACTGAAAGTTGAACAGGAGGGGATGGACGCCTGGTTTGATCTGGAACCTGCGGATATGCTTGGCGCTGAAGATGCTGAGCACTATGTGAAAGTGACCGATACGCTGGATGTCTGGTTTGATTCCGGTGTTACTCACTATTCGGTGATCGAGCGACGTGATGGGCTGCAATTCCCCGCAGACCTCTATCTGGAGGGTTCTGACCAGCACCGTGGCTGGTTCCAGTCGTCCCTGAAAACCAGTATTGCCATGCATGGCGTGCCGCCCTACAAAGGCCTGCTGACCCATGGCTTTACCGTGGATGCCAATGGCCGGAAGATGTCCAAGTCGCTGGGTAATGTGATTGCTCCCCAGAAGGTCTTCAAGTCTCTGGGGGCGGATATTCTGCGTCTCTGGGTCTCTGCCACAGACTACACCTCAGAAATGACCGTTTCTGATGATATCCTCAAGCGCACGGCAGACAGCTATCGTCGTATTCGTAATACCGCACGCTTCCTGTTGTCCAACCTGACCGGTTTCAACCCAGAAACCGATGCGGTTGCCTGGGAGGATATGCTGTCACTGGATAAGTGGGCTGTGGATCGTACCCTGAGACTGCAAAATGAAGTGGTGGATGCGTACAACAGCTACAACTTCCTTTCGGTCTACCAGAAAGTTCACAATTTCTGCTCACTGGATCTGGGTGGTTTCTATCTGGATATCATCAAGGACCGTCAGTACACCACTGCACAGGACAGTCTGGCCCGTCGCAGCTGTCAAACGGCGATGTACCGTATCATCGAGGCCTTTGTCCGCTGGATGGCACCCATCACCAGCTTTACCGCCGACGAAATCTGGGAAGCGATGCCCGGGCAGCGTGGTGCATCGGTTTTCCTGGAAACCTGGTACGAGGGGCTGAACAGTCTGGAAGGTGATGAACTTGGCCGTGAGTTCTGGAATACGATTCTGGACGTGAAGACGGCAGTGAACAAAGCCCTCGAAGATGCCCGTGTGGCTGGAACCATCGGTGGCTCTCTGGAAGCGGAAGTGACTCTGTTTGCCGATGAGGCGCTGACAGAAAAACTGAACCGTCTGGGTAATGAGTTGCGGTTTGTGCTGATTACCTCTGCAGCTACCGTTAAGCCTCTGGCTGATGCGGGTGATGCTGCGGCAACTGAACTGGCAGGACTCAAAGTGCTGGTTGAGAAGGCCGGACACAAGAAGTGCGAGCGTTGCTGGCATCGCCGTGAAGATGTTGGCACCATTGCCGAACATCCGGAGCTTTGCGGCCGCTGTGTTGCAAACGTAGAAGGCAGTGGCGAACAGCGGCAATTTGCCTGATTTTCGTTTTTGCCATAAAAAATACCCGGTCAGCACCGGGTATTTTTTTGGACAGTAGTCTACTTTATGACCTGTTGTTCAACGCTGGGGTGTTGTAACTTGTTAAATTCTTATGGATTTCGGTAATTCGCACTATCCCCCGGCGGTTCAAGACACTTAGTATTGACAGGACTCACTGAATAATATGGACTTTTTAGCAGGAACCGGCCATGCAGAGTAATACTTCAGGAAAGCTTCACTGGCTCTGGCTCAGTGCCATCGTGTTCGGCTTTGACCAACTGGTAAAATGGTGGGTTATTGAGGAGTTTTCCCTTTACCAGCAATTACCGGTATTGCCCTTCTTTTCCCTGACCCTTGCTTACAATACCGGGGCTGCTTTCAGTTTTCTCAGTGATGCGTCCGGTTGGCAGCGCTGGTTTCTCAGTGGTGTCGCTATTATTGTCAGCATCATGCTGGTGGGGTGGTTGAAGCAGCTTCGCTCAGGAGAAAACTGGCAGGCCTGCTCTCTGTCATTAATACTGGGCGGTGCGTTGGGGAATTTGATTGATCGGTTGTTGCATGGGCATGTCACCGACTTTCTGTTGTTTTACTACAAAAACTGGTATTTTCCGGCATTCAATCTGGCGGATACAGCCATTACGGTGGGGGCCGCCATGTTGATTCTGGATATGTTCCGGAGTAATCCTTCGGTGGAAAGTAGCAGCAACGATAAATAGAAGAGCAGGAGCGAGTCACGGTGTCAGCAGTAATTGAGGAAGGCAGCAAGGTCACTCTGCATTTTTCCCTGAAGCTGGATGATGGGAGTGTGGTGGACAGCACACCAGCGGAGAAACCGGCATCCCTGATCATCGGTGATGGTAATCTCCCGGAAGGATTTGAAGAAACGCTGTATGGCCTGGCGTCAGGTGAAGACCGGGTGTCCCGGATTCCTCCGGAAAAAGCGTTTGGTATGCCGAATCCCAATAATCTCCAGCGTATCCCCAGGGGCAGTTTTGCCAGTGGGGTTGAGCTGGAGGAAGGGCTGGTGATGTCCTTTTCTGACGCGGCCAACAGTGAGCTTCCCGGCGTGGTCAGAAATTTTGATGATGAAATGGTTGAAGTTGACTTCAATCACCCTCTGGCAGGTCGGCACCTGACCTTTGAGGTACAGATTCTGGATGTAGAGACGCCTTGAGCGATAACCAGAGCCATAAAGCAGTGACAGAAAAGGTTGGTGACTCCCCTATGAAAATCAAACTGGCTAATCCCCGTGGCTTTTGTGCAGGTGTGGACCGTGCCATTGAGATCGTCAACCGGGCGCTTGATGTTTTCGGTCCTCCTATTTACGTCCGTCATGAGGTGGTCCACAACAAGTTTGTGGTGGAAAACCTGAAAGAGCGTGGGGCAATCTTTGTCGATGAGCTGGATCAGGTACCGGATGACGTCATCGTTATTTTCAGTGCCCACGGTGTTTCTCGGGCTGTAGAGGATGAGGCGCAACGTCGGGGCCTGAAGGTGTTTGATGCCTCCTGCCCGCTGGTAAAAAAAGTTCACATGGAAGTGGTGCGCTATTCCCGGGATGGCATGGAGTGTGTACTGATTGGTCACCATGGGCACCCTGAAGTGGAAGGCACCATGGGGCAGTACGACTCACGAAACGGTGGTGCTATGTATCTGGTTGAGAACGAAGACGATGTTCGTGCTCTTGAGGTAGCAGATCCTGCCAGACTGGCCTATGTCACCCAGACAACCCTTTCCATGGATGACACTGCCAAAGTGATTGAAGCCCTGCGTCTCAAGTTCCCTGAGATACACGGACCAAGGAAAGACGATATTTGCTATGCCACGCAGAACCGGCAGGATGCGGTAAAAATTCTGGCGGGACAGTGTGACCTGGTGTTGGTGGTCGGCTCAGTGAACAGCTCAAACTCCAACCGACTGCGTGAACTGGCCGAGCGCTCGGGCGCTGAAGCACATCTGGTGGATAATGCCGACGATGTCAAACCGGGATGGCTGGTTGACAAAGCATCCATTGGTATCACAGCAGGCGCTTCGGCACCGGATATTCTGGTTCAGGGCGTTATCACGCGGTTAAAAGAACTGGGTGCAGAATTACCGGAAGAGTTGGCTGGTAAAGAAGAGAATATTGTCTTTACCATGCCTAAAGAGCTGCGTTTGAAAGCGGTTTCTGATTAGCCTTTTTCTTTATTCCAAGAGACACGAGGGCCTATCATGATTAACGCAGAAAGAGAACCGAATCTGGAGTCAGCCAATCCTGAAAAAATGGATCAGTGACGTGTATACTCGCCGCGTGCAAAAGCACATACGGCGATTGGAGGTCACAGGCCACCATAATCACTCATAAAACTAAGTGCTTTTGTCCCCGGGAATCTCAGGTCATTCCGGGCTTTTTTGACCAACGGAAATAACCCTTGCATGGTCATACCAATGCACATCCGGGTTCATCCATGTAGCCTGAATTAAAGGAAATAATGTGTCATGCTCCGGTATTTCCTCCAGGTACGGTTCGACTTGGCTGAAAGAAAGGTACATAAAGCGACCAAAAGCATTATCACCACCCTGAACCCGTTTATACGATATTTCTGCATCTACATTAATCAGGCCGGCCTTAGTCATCATATCTGCGAGCAGATATCCCTGATCAAAGTCAACATGTTTTGACATTCTGCGATATACATTCACCACATAATCGGGAAGCTTCGTATTGATTTTGGCAAGCTGGCGGAACCGGTTTAAATTTCCAGCATCAACAAAGTCCTCAATGACCAGATACCCCCCCGGCTTCAGTGATCTGGCCAGTTTGGCGATGAGTTCATAATTGTCATTATGGGTCAGATGCATGACCACGAGTCGGATAAAAACCAGGTCAAACTTGTTGGCACCGGGATCGTAACTGGTGATGTCTTCATGAATAACTTCAATCTGAGGGGCAATTGCCGCCACTTCATCAAGAAAGTGATCATCAATATCCAGTGCGATGACTTTTCCGTTCTCTCCTGTAGATTCCGCGAGGAATTGACTCATTGACCCCAGGCCCGGACCTACCTCCAGGAAATGACCACCCGTCTTCAGATAAGGTTCCAAACTGGCCTGGGACTGAGAATCAAGAATCTGTTGCATGGCTTCCAGTCGATGTCTACTCATACCCAACTTATTGGAAAATGTGTAATCCCCTTCTGGTACCATTTGTTTCTCTAATGCTTCAGATTCAGCATAAGAATACATAGAGAATAAAACCAGGAAAATAAAAGTGAACCTTATAAAGATGTTTCCAGTTATTCTCATAGTTAACACCTGCAAACAATGGGTGAGACTACAAGAATAGATGCCGAATATACTTTATCCACTTATATTTCCAGATCAGTTTTCTAATATATTCGATCAGTGGTAATCAAACGCGATGAGCTGTTTGGCTTAATAAAATGACACTTCCGGTTTCCAGCAGGGCTTATGGGGCTTTTGGTGTCACAGTGAACCATTGGTCAAAGGAAAAAGCCATTAATAAGATAAACGTAACCACTTTATATCTGCAAGCTTAATAATGGAGTGACAAAGGCGGCTTTTTATCACCTGACATCCTCCTGGTGACAACTTTTGGTGACCAGGTAGCAAAATATTGGGTGAGACTGAGTGTCAGGGATTGGGCAATGAAGTACAAGGTTGAGCATTGTTTTTCAGCACATCATTCTGCCAGCTCTCATACAAGGTATGAGAGC
This sequence comes from Endozoicomonas sp. ALB115, assembly GCF_049310245.1. NCBI lineage: Bacteria > Pseudomonadati > Pseudomonadota > Gammaproteobacteria > Oceanospirillales > Endozoicomonadaceae > Endozoicomonas > Endozoicomonas sp. ALB115. Next base: position 15,164 of record NZ_JBLYZG010000051.1, read on the forward strand.
AATTGCTGTTTTTTGCCCGGTCATCCTCCCCATCAATGGTTTAACCCTTCGAAAGCAATGGGGGTTTCTCTGATTGAGTTGCTGGTTTCTTTGTCCATTGCGGCTATTTTGATCGCAGCGTCTGCACCGAGCATGAAAACCCTTATCGTCAATAACCGGATCGATAATGTGGCTGATGAACTGTATGGCAGTTTGATGCTGGCCAGATCTGAGGCTGTCAAACGACAACGAACCGTTTCATTGTGTAGCACTGTGGATGACCTGACCTGCGATGAAAGTAACGCTGGCTGGCATCACGGCTGGCTTATTTTTACGGATGAACGTGATGATGGCCTGTTGAACGACAGTGATCAGGTTATTCGTCGTGTTGCAGGGCAGTCAGAGCTTATCTCAATCCTGTGGAATCGTGGTTACCGCCTTCGCTTCAATAGCCGTGGCCAGACCAGTCAGGCAGGCACTTTTCAGGTTTGTGACCAGGACAGTAACAGTGATGCCAAAGCAATTATCATCAGCATGACAGGCCGTCTCCGGACGGAGGAGCGGGGCGCATGCGGCTGAAGGATGTTCATAGCAAAAGCCCTGAGAAAAAAAACCGGGGCGCAGGGTTGATAGAAGTATTGATCAGCCTGCTGGTGATCACGATCGGCATTCTTGGTATGGCAGGGGTGCACAGCAGCAGTTTGCAGTATAACCAGTCAGCCTATGTGCAATCACAGGCTACCTTTTTAGCGACGGATATGCTGGATCGTATTCAGGCCAACAACAGCCTGGCCAGAAGCGGTAACAGTTATCATGCAGGTTTGAATGATCTTGAATACAGCCAATGCATTGACAGCGGCTACCCCGACAGCTGCGAAGCTGGAAGCTGTAGTCCTCAGGAAATGGCGGCCTACGATATTCTGCAATGGAAGTTTCAGCTGACCTGCCAGATTCCGGGAAGCAAGGGTTCAATTACCTACCAGGACAGTGAGGGTGTTCGAACGTATATCATTCGTCTCAGTTTCCCGGATATGGGCAACAGGGTCCCCCTGAGTGATGTGGTATTAAGGGGGATACTATGAAGCGGATTGAGAAAGGATTCTCACTGGTTGAAATGATGATTGCCCTGGTCCTTGGTCTGATTCTTTTTACCGGGGTTGGCCATCTGGTGCTGGCATCCAGCCGATCGTGGGTATTGCAGGATGAGCTGGCACGGGTTCAGGAAAATGGTCGGCTGGCCCTGGATATTCTGGGGCAAAGTATCAGTACTGCGGGATATACCGGCTGTCCTGCCCAGGCAAAGCTGGCGAATTTAGTCTATTCCAACAATGATAATCGTCAGTGGATGATGCATTTTGATAAAGGCGTTCTGGGCATTCCTGCCGGTAACAGTGTTGAGCAGCAGCTGGACAGCAATGCTATCTCGGAAGCCATTATTATTCATAGTGTTGATAGCAATCAGTCCACCCTGGTCAGTGGCCATAATACTGGCACTGCTTCGGCAACACTGGCACAAAGCCGTAGCCATGATGAAGGTGATCTTCTGGCGCTGATTTCATCAGACTGTGGGCAGGTTTCCATTTTCCGGGCAGGGGCGGCAACAACCAATAGTGTGGTGACGCATCCGGCAGCAGGCAGTAGCAGCCTTTACAACTGTATCAGTCAGTTACAGGGTAACTTCAGTTGTCATGGCAGTACTATTGGTTCCGGCAATATCAGTCACCAGGGATCACGAATGGCACCTTTGCAGTCTTATGCCTTCTATCTGAGGGAGAGCAATAACGTACCGACACTGTACCGAAAGCTGGCGGGTGAATACGCCAGTGGCAATAGCATCAATACAGAAGCGCTGGTTGAAGGCATTGAAGGACTGAGTATTCGTTATGGGCTGGACAGTGATAATGACGGGGTTGTCAACCGGTATATGACCGCTGGTGAAATAACACCTTACAGCGATGAGTGGCGGCAGATTATTACAGTCAAGCTTGAACTGCTGGTTCGGAGTTTCACTGAAGTGGCTCCGGAAGCTCAGGCCTATTTCTTTGCTGGCCAGCAAGTGCTGCCCGATGACCTATACGTTCGCCGGAGCTTTATGAAAACCATTAAGCTCAGGAATCGGGGGCTGTGATGGGAATCATTTTAACTGCCGCAGGCATCAGACAACATATTGAGTTTTTCAGGAGAAGCCGTTTATTGCATCCGGAAACAGGTGAGAGAGGAAGTATATTGCTGGTCAGCCTGGTGATGTTGCTGGTTATGACGGTTGCTGGTTTGATCTCTGTAAAAATGGCAACGCTTGAAGAGAAGATGAGTGGTAATTATCAGGATCAGCAGATGGCATTTTATGCGGCAGAGGCGGCGTTAAAAGAGGCGGAAAATTTTATTGCTGACAATGCGCTGGCCTTATCAGGCTTTGGCGTGAATTGTGACAATGGGTACTGTTTTGCCGGAAGCGATATTGACGATATTGGCAGCTGTGACCCAGGTGTTTCCGAGCCCTGGTTAACGGGTACCTTGTGGAGTGCGAGTGATCGGCACAGAGTGACGACAGTTACCATCAGCGGTATATCAGCCCGGGCCAAATACATTATTGAGTTTCGCTGCTATATCGCCAAAGAGGCATCAGGGCCTTTACCAGATCCGGCCAACCGTGGGGACTGGGCCAGGTTCTATCGGATTACCGCCCTGGCTAGGGGCGGTTCAGGCGATTCGCAGGTAATGCTTCAATCGTCGTATAAAAAAAGCAATTGATGTTGAGTTAGGGAATATTAACAGGGAAGTGGAGGTGATCATGGATCGATATACCTCACATGGTGTTACTTTCAGGCAGGTCGTGTTGTTCGGGCTGCTGGTGCTGTTGTCTTTTCGGGCCAATGCTGAAGCGGTTTCCAGTGATTATGCCGCAACGCCCCCCTTGATCAGTAATACATCAGAGCCACTGGTGATGCTGGTGATGTCCGTTGACCATGAACTGTTTAAAAAAGCGTACAGCGATTACACGGACCTTAATTCGGATGGACGACTGGATACCAGCTATGTGGACAGTTTTGACTATCTCGGGTATTTCGACAGTAACTGGTGCTATCAATACGCTTCCGGACGCTATTCTCCGGTAGCCCAGGCCACCGGTGATCACGGGCACTATTGCACCACCTCTCAGGCTCCCTGGAGTGGTAACTTTCTGAACTGGGCCACCATGACACGGATGGACATCCTCAGAACGGTGCTTTTTGGCGGAAAGCGATCCACGGATACCGATAATCAAACGATACTGGAACGGGCTTATATCCCCAGGGATGTGCATGCGTTTGTCAAAATTTACAGGAGCAGTGATTCAGGCATTCCCACCGGGAATTTTACGCCCTATAACAACAGTGAGATCAGTCTCTGTAATGTTGCCGGTTCTGAAAATGGCACGCCTGAAGTCAGGGTTGCCAGGGAGGCCTGGCCGCGATGGGCTTCTACAGAAGTAAAGCAGTGCCAGTGGGGCGCACAGAACAGTCCTTCTACCAGTTACAGATTAACGACAAACGATGTTTATATTAACGCCTGTGTCACCGGTAAAGATGCCGCAAGTACCGATCGCTGTAAGCTGTACAGCACTGGCAAGAGCAAACCCATAGGCTTGCTTCAGCAGTATGGTGAGTCAGGGGATATTCGCTTTGGCTTAATCAGTGGCTCTTATGATAAAAATATTTCCGGTGGCGTATTGCGGCGAAATATCAGCAAAATTGCCGGAAACACTCAGAGTTCTGATGATGAAATAGAGCTTTCTTCCGGACGTTTTACCAGTGTTGAAGGGATTATTCATAACATCAATCAATTCAGGCTGGCGAAGTACAGTTTTTCCCAAAACAAATATACAGATTGTAATAGCTACGGCATTTCTGTCTCGGCGTTTAAATCCAGCAGAGGCACCTACTCTTCACGTCATTGCAGTATGTGGGGGAACCCTCTGGCGGAACTGTATCTGGAAGCGCTTCGTTACTTTGCCGGAGAAACTACGGCTACCAGTAGCTTCGACACCACCAATGACAGAGCCTTCGTCAGTAATCTGTCCAGAGAGAGCTGGGCGAATCCAATGTCAACAGATAATGCCTGTGCCAACTGCTCGATTATTGTTTTATCCACGGGATTGAACTCATTCGATACTGATCAGCTGTCCAGTAGCTCTGATCTTCCGGGAATGACCGGCACCAGCTCTGTTAATAGTAAAACGGATGAAGTCGGGGATCATGAGTATGGCGGCAGTTTTGCCGGTCATTATCTTGTGGGGGGGACGGGTAGTACACGTCAATGTACTGCTAAGTATTTGTCTGGTCTTTCCGATGCTGTGGGCCTGTGTCCGGAAATCCCTCAGCTGGAAGGTGGCTATCAAGTGTCCGGACTGGCTTTTCATGGCAACACAACAGACCTGCGAACAGATCTTGATGGCAATCAGAGAGTGAAAACCTATGCCATAGAGCTGGCCGAAACCATGCCCAGCTTTACGTTGAATGTGGATGGCAGGCTTTTTACTTTTCAGCCGGTTTGCCAGACCAGTGCAAATTTTGGCAGTGGTAGCGGTAATTTTTCCGGTAGTGGCAGTGATTGCACGCTAACCGATGTAGTGGTGGAGAAACTGATACTGGACGGGACCGGGCAGGTGGTTGAGGGGGCTCTGCTGTTTACCTGGGAGGATTCTCTCTGGGGTAACGATTATGACTACGATGCCTCTTCCAGAATCAAGTTTTGTGTTGGCAGCCAATGCAACCAAACAGCAGACAGTACACTGAATACCACCGGGTTTAATGCCAATGAAGTCAGAGTGGCTGTGCAGGTGGATGGCGTATTTGCCGGTCTGAATATGCGTTTCTCTTATACCGTTACCGGGAGTTCAGGGCGTGATGGCCTGCAAACTGATTATGCCTACAAGGGAACAACCGCATTTAAGGTTACTGATTTTACCGCTTCCGGAGCGGCTGCTGGCGTGTTGCCCAAACCGCTGTTTCTTGCGGCAAAATACGGTGGCTTTATCGATCTTGATGGCGATGGCAGTCCCAATCATGATACTGATGGGGATGGCAGCCCTGATAGCGATGATCATCGTGAGTGGGACAATAGAAATAATGTGACGGGAGCCTTGGGCTCGGATGGCTTGCCGGATAACTATTTTTTCGCCAGAAATCCAGCCTTGCTTGCCAGTCAGTTGGGGCAGGTACTGGAGGATATTTCCAGTCGGGTCTCTTCGGCAACGAATGCGGCGCTGTTTGCCAATAGCTCTACAGGCACTGGCGCTATCTATCAGGCACTGTTTCAGCCAAGCCTTGATATCAATGGCAAGTCGGTGACCTGGGGCGGTATTCTCCATTCACTGTTTATCGATAGCAAAGGCTATATCCGGGAAGATGGCAACGGGAATGCCCAACTGGATGACTACCGCTCAGATAAAATCGTTGAACTGTTTTTTGATCCGAATGCCGGACAGACAATGGTTCAACGTTACACCTCTGACGATTTTGGTGTCACCAGGGTAGCCGATGGCCCGCTGAAATCACTCGCTTCACTTGAGACGATCTGGGATGCGCGGGAACAGCTGGCCTTATTGAGTAATCTGACCAATCAGAGAACCTATGATGCGCTCGCCTCCGGTGGCCGATATATGCTGACCTGGCTGGATATCAATAATAATCAGCAGGTGGATGATGACGAACAGCTGCCGTTTATGTCTTCAACCTTTACTGGACATGAAGGGTATCTGGGCGTTTCTGCCAGTGAAGTCGCTACTGTCGTTAACTATGTTCGGGGAGAAGAGCAGGCTGGCACCCGTTCCCGTACCATCGATTTTGATGAAGATGGTATTGATGAAGTCTGGCGCCTTGGGGATATCGTTCACTCAACACCCAGACTGGTGGCAGCACCCGATAGTCGTTACGACGCCTATTACAACGACAGCAGCTATCGAACCTTCCGCAATCAATACCTGAATCGGCGGCATGTGCTCTACGTCGGAGCCAACGATGGTTTGATTCATGCCTTTAATGGCGGGTTCTGGGAAGAGAGTTCCTACCGCTATGAGCGCACAGCCAGTCATGGTGAGGTACAGCATCCGCTGGGTTCAGAGCTTTGGAGTTACGCACCAATGAATCTGTTACCTCACCTTCGCTGGCTCACTGAGACCGATTACCCCCATGTTTATTACATGGATTCGGAACCGATGGTCTTCGATGCCAATATCTTCGCTGATGACAGCACTCATCCTGGTGGCTGGGGAACGGTTCTGGTGGTGGGTATGAGACTGGGAGGGGGCAATATTGATGTCACCATCGACAGTGAAAGTCGTACCATGCGCTCTGCCTGGGTGGTGTTGGATATCACTGATCCCGAGCAGCCCCCGGCGTTGCTGGCTGAAATTACCCATGCTGATCTGGGTTTTACTACCTCACAGCCTGCGCTGGTTAAACGGCGGAAAGCTGGTACGGATGTTAATGGCGAGACCGATTGGAGTAATCCGGTACAAAACGAATGGTACCTGGTGTTTGGCTCCGGGCCAGCAGGCAGCGGGTCTACTGCCCTGAGATCAGCCCTGGAGCAGGGAACGTCGGATCAGAATCTTCGCGTATTTGCTTATGATCTGAATAACAAGAATTTTGTTGCCGGTTTTGATCCCCTTGTGACCTCCTATTCCACGGCTTATGCAGGCGATATGGTGGCTGAAGACTGGGACCGGGATTACCAGGATGATGCCGTTTACTTTGGCACGGTTGAGACAGGAAGTATCGGTTTGAGTGGAAAACTGATGAGGCTGAGGCTGACATCAGCACTGGAAAACTCCAGCCTGAATGTGTTGATGGATGCCGGACAGCCGATTACGGCACCCCCCATGACCGTGACTGATGACAACAGCTTCTGGGTATACTCCGGAACAGGTCGGCTGCTGACCAATGGTGACAATCGCAGTACTGAGGCCAACTATTTCTACGGTGTTCAGGAACCGTTGAACAGCTCCAGGCAGTTTACCTATGCATCCGTCAGCCAGAGTAATCTGGTCAATGTGGGGGATGTGGTTGTATTTACCAATGGTGATGTCGTGCAGAAGTCAGACTCCTCCTATACGCCATTTACGGTAGGCTCCCGAACCATCAACAGTTTCGGTACCTTACAGGCGGTGGTCGCTGAGCAGGGGGGGTGGACGCTGCCTCTCAGTGTTGATGGCTCTGGCCCAGCCGGGCGAAGTGTGAACAGCGCTGCCAGGTTGTTCTCCCAAATCCTGTTTACTGAATACCGTCCACCTGCGGACAGTTGTTCCATTGATGGTACAAGCTCACTTTATGCTGTGCATTACCTGACCGGTACCGCATCGCCTGATGCCGTCCTGGGCAGTGTACCTGTGGATACTCTGGAGCTGGAGCGTTCCCTGAATAAGGTGAGTCTGGGGATCGGTTATGCTTCTTCACCGGTGGCCCATCAGGGGGAAGGAGGGAAACTGACTGCGGTGACCCAGGGGGCCGGTGGCAGTATTACTGCAAGAAACCTTGATTACAGTTTCAGCTCGGAAGGACGGCAGAGCTGGTGGCAGATTTTCAGCATTCCATGGATTGATTGATATGAATACAGATAAACCAGTGACAAATAGTCATGAAAAGGGGTTTTCATTACCCGAGCTGATTATTGTTGTCGCCATAATTGGTCTTCTGGCAGGTATCGTCTATCCCTCCTACAGCCAGTATATGTATGAAGTTCGACGCAGCGATGCCTGGGCCGCCCTGACCGGCGCTATGGCTGCCCAGGAGCGCTGGTACTCCGTTAACCATACCTATACAGACTCTATGGATATGCTCGGTGGAAGCAGTTCTCCCGAGGGTTATTACACCCTGAGCGTTGAAGCCGACAACTCCTCATTTACCCTGACAGCCACTGCGCTGGGCAATGGTGTCCAGGCTACGGACTCAGGTTGTACACAGTTTACTGTGGATCATTTAGGGGTTCTGACCCCGGAAGCGTGCTGGAAATAAACGGACGACTTCCAGTTTTTATCCTTGTTTTTGTACCGTCTATCGACTTCTGAACGTCGGTTTAACTCACACACCTAGATTTAAAGAAAGGCGTCCTCGACAGGGAAGTAGGTGGGTTTGTTATTTCTTCAAACATCGTTAAACCATAAATACAATCGTGGCTTCACGCTTGTAGAGATGATGATCACGATTGTCCTGATCGCCATCATGGTCAATCTGGTGATTCCCATCGGGCAGGTTGCTGAAGGGTTCAAGCTTGATTATGTGAATCAGCGGCTATATGCCAGTGCGGTTCTGGCCAGAAGCGAAGCGATCAAGCGTGCTGAAACCGTCAGCGTCTGTCGCTCTACAACTGGCAGTGGCTGTCAGCCCGGGGTGAACTGGGCAGATGGCTGGATTGTTTTCGTTAACCGCAATGGCAACAACTATGTTGACTGGGGTGAAGAGGTTATTCGGGTGTATAACCCGGTCAGCAGCCCGGTTGAAATTCTGTGGCACAGCAATGCTGAGGTGCTCAGTTTCAGACCCAGGGGGAGCGCAGTTCATCAGGGTGGGTTCACGTTATGTTCGGTGCCAAAAAGACCAGTGTTTCAGCGACTGGTGAATATTTCAGGATCAGGGTTGATTCGCAAGCGTGAGGGTGTGAATTGTTTATGACCAACCATATCAATCCTGCCCATGCCAGCCCCGTAAATGCTGAACCAGGTTCCCTTTCGGTTGCGGCTTTTCACAAGACAGGAAGACAGCCCGGGTCTTTGCGGCAAAAAGGGATCGGTATTGTTGAAGTCATGGTCGGTGTGCTGATTTTTGCAGGGGGCGTAATCGCGGTTACTGGTATGCAAAGTCAGGCCATTCGAGCGAATCATGACGCTATCCAGCGATCCCAGGCCGTATGGATGGTGAATGCCGCTGCTGAGGTAATGAGGCTAAACCCGGCCGGGCTGGCAAACTCAGCATATCAGAGAGAATCATCAAACGCCTCCGCCAATTTGGGGTCCTACTGCCAGGCTTCTCCTCCCCGTTGTATTGGTACCACATGTAATGCTGATCAAATGGCAGCGTTTGATATTCATGGTTTGATGTGCAGCAGTGCCAATATCGTGATCGAACCGAGAATCGACATCAGCTGTGATGGCTCCTGTTTGCCGACGGATAAAGTCAGGGTCCTGATTTCCTGGGCCGCAAGGGGAACGGAAAAAGGTGTTCTTGGGGATCGTCAGCAGGTTGAATTCAGGTACGTCAGGAATTGAGCAATGCCCAACATAATTCATCATCAAAAGGGGTTCAGCATTGTAGAAATGATGCTGGCCTTTCTTATGGGTCTGATAGTCGCAGGCAGTGCTTTACAGTTAATGGTGAACAATAGTCGCTCCGCCAGTGTGAATGAGTTTATTGCCACAGCCCAGGAAAACGGACGTCATAGTCTCTATATCATGAGTACTGAGTTTCGTAGAGCCGGCTTCAGATCCGAGATCGGAGCAGGCTCAATACAACCTTTCTACCTGGGAAGATGCGAAGGGGGGGCGACCTGTACGATTGAAGGTGGTGGTACCAACAGTGACAGAGTGGCCATTCAATATGAGCCCGTGCCAAATCGTGATAATGGTCAACTTCAGGACTGTACAGGAGCAACCGTTGTCCCGGGGGCATTGACAGCAGACGTCTATTTTGTAGCCCCGGACCATGCAAACGATCACATCAGTACCCTGTTTTGCCGTGGTTATGATCCATTAACGGGAACTCCGCGGGGGAATGCCCAGGCACTGGTTCAGGGTGTGGAGCGATTGCAGGCACTTTATGGGATTGCCCCGGCGGGGGAGTCAAGTATTAACCAGTATGTGACAGCCTCAGGGGTGGCAGACTGGCGACAGGTTTTAGGCATTCGTGTTGGCGTGCTGGTCAGTGCTGGAAAGGAGTCACGTGTTTTTGATAGAAGGTCCAGAACCTATAACCTGCTCGATAGTGGCAGTTTGACAATGGATGATCAGACGCCCAGGTATATGTACAGCACAGCCATCCGTTTGAATAATGCAGGATTTTAGCTTGAACAGTTACTCTGAAAAAAAGCAGGGCTCTTTTTACTGTTGCAGAAGTATTGGCTCCATAACCGTTATCCAAGCGTTCCGGAGAGAGAACCGATGAATAAGGTTAATAAAGGTTTCACCTTGATTGAACTGATGATTGTTGTGGCCATTATTGGTATTTTGGCAAGCATTATGCTGCCCAGCTATCGTCAATATGTCACCGAATCAAAAAGAGGTGAGGGTGCTGCCATGCTGTTGAATGTCATGCAGCAGCAGGAACGGTACTACACTGAGATGTTGAGATACACTGCCAATCTGGCCGATTTAGGGTTTGACACCACAAGCCCTGTAGAGTCTGAAAGTGGTACTTACCAGATACAGGCCGCTCAGTGTGGTTCAGACCCTCTGGAGCGCTGCGTGCAGTTAACCGCTGTTGCCCAGGGTTTGCAGGCAGAAGATGGCAATATGACTTTGGACAGCCGCGGAGCTCGAACACCTCAAAGCCACTGGCGGTGATGTTAGCAAGATGTCAGCAGGCAGATGATTTGCAATAACCCGTTTGGAATTTCACTGATGAAAAGCCTGATGCATATTATGTGGCAGAATGATCAGTCGATAGCACCATTTGAAGACCACATTAATACGGGCTGTCATTATGGTAAGCGGTTCAGAGCAACGCAAGCAGACGGGTTCTTTTTTATTAATCGTTATGATTGTCTTGCTTGTTATGACGTTTTCCGGTCTTATGGTTATGGAAACAGCATTGCTGGAAGAAGTAACAGTAGGCAATGAACAGCGAACCATTGAGGTATATCAGGTTGCCTTCAATGAGTTGGAAAGCCAATTTTCCTACCTGGATGCCAATCCCGTACACTTCCGTAACGCCTTCACCGCGAAGCAGGAAACTCTGTCTCCTATTGTTAATCCGGGTGGGTGTAATAATGCAGTTGGAATATGTCAGAGGGTTACACTCAGGTATGTTTCTAATACCCTTCCTCCCCCCGGATTTGACATTGCTAAATTCATCGGCCGTGTTTATGAGTTAGACAGCATAGCTACGCTGAATGGGAACGGAGCCAGTTCAAGCCAGACTATGGGGATTATCTTCGTTGATACATTACCAGGGAGCTAATCCGGATATTTCATAAACGTGCTCCCTGTCTGTCCTTGAATAAATGCCAGTCCATGTCGCCATTGCCAATGACTGAATTCTTTCTTCCTGGTATTACAGGCTCTCCGCCTTGCTCTATTCCTGCTCGCGTAGTTTGAAACGTCAACAGCCCATGACGATGATCTTTACGCTATATAATTCAGCAGGTAACCGCCGATAGCTTTCTAAGATCAACAGGGAAAGCATAACCATGGCATTGGGCGACAAAGACTTAATTCGCTTTTTAATCATTGACTCATCAACCAGGGAAGCAGAATCGCTCCTGAATGTTTTCCGTGAGTCTGGTTATTCCACTCGGGCAAAACAGATCAACTCTTTGGATGATCTCACTGAAGCCACGTCCGGACAGCAGCACTGGGATCTACTGTTGATGGCAGAGCCTCCCGAGCCATTAACTTATTCCCGAATCTTTGATGATATTAATCAGAAAGGCATTGATTTGCCGGGTATCGTCCTGATAAACCCGGATGATGAAACCAATGAACTGTCGCTTATTCAAATGGGTGCCCGTGCAGTGATTCCACCGGGGCATGACGAATATCTTTTGACGGTTGCCCGGAAGGAGTTCGAAGACCTGAAGGTCAGGCGACACCATCGACGCATGAGCGTCGCCTTGCATGAATCAGAAAAGCAGCGTCAATTATTGCTCGATGACCAGGTTGATCCGGTTGTATATATTAATTATGGACACATCCGCTTTGCTAATACGGCATTTATCAACCTGCTGGGGCTGGCGGAAGAGGAGTCTCTGGATGGAAAGTTGTTCAGGGATTTGATCATTACCAAAGATCAGCAGGATGTTGAAGCGTTTCTCATGGGCATTGAAGAAAGTGGTCAGGCGCTGGCAGCTATTCAATGTCCTTTAGTCGCTCACAATGGCTCAGAAGTGCCTGTGTCCATAGTGATCTCACCGACGTCATTTAATGGTGAGTTCACTCTCAGTCTGCAGATTAAGCCCTGCGAGAAAGAAGGTGAGCAGGACGAAGTAGATAAAACCCTGGAAAAGTCAGCGCCGGACGCCGAAACGGGGCTATTTGACCGAAAACTGTTTGATCAGGCATTGGATATTGCTATCCAGAGAGCGGTAGAAGGCAAAGGAAAGTCAACACTATGTTATCTCCATCTGGAAACTCTGAAAGCCGCCCATGAACAGCATGGGAAAGAGGTTAGCCAGAAGCTGTTTAAATCGGTTGCACATAAGATAACGTCACATCTTGACGCCACGCATCATGTATCCAGCCGGGGAGGGGCAAACTTTGCCGCTCTGCTTCGGGAAGGGGAAGAACAGGACGTTACCGAACTGATGGAAAGTTTGCTGGCGGCCGTTACCGGTGAGGATATTGTCATTGATCAACATCCGTTACCGGTCAAGCTGTCAATAGGTGCTGTTATTCTCAGCGATACCGCCAGCGATGCTGAAACATTGACTGGTCAAAGTCGTCAGGCCACCGTGTTGGCACAAAAGCAGGGTGGCAACCAACTGTGCTTTTACCAGAAGCGTAAAGTCAGCTCGGTTCATTCCGTTGAAAAGCAGCTGGCAGGCATGGTCGGCCAGGCGATAAAGAACAAAACATTCAGGTTGAGTTATCAACCTGTTATCTGCCTTGCAGGATCGCCATCTGAGTATTACGAAGTCTCTTTTGTCCTGACCGACCCGGAAGGAAAGGAACATGAGGCTTCAGAATTCAGGCCCAAACTGGAAAAAATCAGTTTGTGGAACAAGCTGGACCGGTGGCAACTGATTGAAGCCAGTAAAGCATTGATAGCCAAAAGAAAAGAAGGGAGTGATACCCGGCTGTTGCTGCATGTCGGTGGTTGTTCTGCAACGGATGATACATTTATCCCATGGATGAAGGCGGCTCTGAAAACGGCGGGCATTCCTGCGGATGCTGTTGCCATTGAATTGAGTGAACAGAACCTGGCCCGTTACTCAGAAGAGATACCGGATTTTTTCAGCACTCTGAAAGCGATGGGATGCCAGACAGTGATCAGTGAATTCGGTTGCAGCCTTAACCCACTGGAGGGGATTGCTCATCTTGATATTGACCTGGTAAAGCTTGACCAATCCTTCACAGAAGACCTCAGCAGTGGTGGAAATGCCCAGGAGTTACAAAAGATGATCCAGGATCTCAGTCAAAGTGGCCGTAAAGTGATTGTGCCCGGGATTGAAACAGCGGAAGAAATGACCCCCGTCTGGCAGTATGGCGCCGATTTTATTCAGGGCAGCTATATGCACCCCCCTTCAGAGCGCATGGATTTTGACTTCGGGGCGGATGGGTAACACCGCCCTGCCATCCTGCATCTTTTAATGGCTGTTTCCCACCCTCCCATGATTCGAGGCTGTTTCTCAGCACCTGGATTTATGGGTTTATCCCCTTCATTGGGTATTTCAATTTACAGACACCATTACTTACCAGACAATACCGCCCCTGATAGATGTGTTTAAACAAGGGATAGACAGGTATTTCCATGTCAGCAAAGCTCAATATGGTCATGGCCCAGCTGAATCTGGTGGTGGGCGACATTGACGGGAACACGTCCCGTGTGATTGAGGCTGCCGAGCAGGCCCGGGATCAGCTGGATGCGGATGTTGTTGTCTTTCCGGAGCTGACCCTCTGTGGTTATCCGCCAGAAGACCTGCTGTTGCGGCCCAGTCTCATTGTACGGGTAGAACAGGCGCTGAACCGACTCAGGGTGGTTAAGGGTATTGACTTGATTATCGGTGTCCCGCTGATGGGGCCACATGGTCTGGAAAACCAGGCGCTGGTGCTACGTGATGGTGAAATTGTCGCCCGCTACGGAAAACAGCATCTACCCAATTACCAGGTTTTTGATGAAAAACGCTATTTTGTGAAAGGTCAGAACACGGTTATTTATGCCTGCAAAGGTGTCAATATTGCCCTGTTGATTTGCGAAGACCTCTGGTACCAGGGGCCGGTTCGCCGGGCTAAAGAAGCCGGAGCAGACCTGATTATCAGTCTCAATGCGTCACCCTTCCACATGAACAAGCAGTCACTGCGTCAGCAGGTGGTTCGTGAGCGCTGTCTGGAGTCGGGCCTTCCTGTCCTTTATACCAACCTGGTGGGTGGTCAGGATGAGCTGGTGTTTGACGGGGGCTCCTTTGCCATGAACGGTAATGGTGAAGTGGCTGTTGGGGCAACCTGGTTTACCGAAGAACTGTTCTGCGTTGCCTTTGATAAAGGCTCTATGACATTTGAACCGGGAGAGGTTGCTGAAATCCCCGACGTTTGCTCAAGGGTTTATGATGCCCTGGTGACTGGTGTCAGGGATTATGTCAATAAGAATGGTTTTAAGGGCATCGTTCTAGGGTTGTCCGGAGGCATTGACTCTGCCCTGACTCTGGCAGTAGCTACCGATGCCCTGGGTAAAGATCGGGTTCAGGCGGTCATGATGCCCTACCGTTACACCTCCGATATGAGCCTTGAGGATGCGGCAGAAGAGGCGAAAATTCTGGGCATTGACTATAAAGTGCTGCCGATTGAACCGATGTTTGATGCCTTTATGGACACCCTGAGTACCGAGTTTGCTGGTTATGGTCGGGATACCACCGAAGAAAACCTGCAGTCCCGGTGCCGGGGTGTCATGCTGATGGCGATCTCCAATAAGAAGGGTTACCTGGTACTGACTACCGGTAATAAAAGTGAAATGGCAGTGGGATACTGCACGCTCTACGGCGATATGGCCGGTGGTTTTGATGTTCTGAAAGATGTACCGAAAACACTGGTGTTTAAACTGTCCGAATATCGCAATACCCGGGGCTATGTGATTCCCCAGCGAGTGATAGACCGTCCGCCCTCCGCTGAACTTGCCCCGGATCAGGTGGATGAAGACAGCCTGCCGCCCTATGATGAGCTGGATCGCATTCTTGAACTCTATATTGAACAGGATCAAAGTGCCGAATCCATCGTGAAAGAAGGGTTTGACCGGGATACGGTTTATCGTGTTCTGAGGCTGGTGGATATCAATGAGTACAAACGTCGCCAGTCAGCTATTGGGGTCAGAATTACGCCAAGAGGGTTTGGCCGGGATCGTCGCTATCCGATAACTAATGGCTGGAGACCGGGTGTTTAACGAAGCACCTGAGCCTCAAGCGAGGCTCAGGTAATAATGATGCAGTTTATCCAATGACCGGTGCAACTGGCTTATAGAGCCACTGTTATCAACGATATCATCGGCTCTGCCAACTCTCTGTTGCCGTTCCATCTGGCTACTGAGAATCTGCCGGGTCTGATCCTCTGTCATCTGGTCACGGGCCATGGTGCGGGATAGCTGAACACTCTCTGGCACATCCACGACCAGCACACGGTCCACCAATTCATGCTGACTGGTTTCCAGCATCAACGGCGAAACCAGTACGGCATAACGTGATTCAGCATGGGTCAGCTCAAGGATTATCTGATCCCGTATCAGGGGGTGTAGCAGACCTTCCAGCCATTTTCGTTCATCAGCATCAGCAAAGATGATGGTTCTCAGCTTTCTACGGTCAAGACTGCCATCGAGCAAAATCTCCCGGCCATAGCGCCGTTCAATGTCAGCCAAAGCCGGTTTTCCCGGCTCTACCACCACGCGGGAAGCGATATCCGCATCAACAATGCAAATTCCCTTGTTGGCAAAAAAGTCGGTCACTGCCGTTTTGCCACTGCCAATACCGCCGGTGACTCCAACCGTAAATGGGCGCTTTTGTTGAGCTCGGGGCTGCTGTGATTTTACAGTGGTCATCCGTTCAAACCCGAAAAGCTCAGATAAGCCGCAATCAGTTGATCGCCCCAGACCAGAGCAACAAAGCCGGCAATGGCCAGATAAGGACCAAAGGGAATCGGGTTGGATCGTTCCTGGCGTTTACTGACGATCAACAGTATCGCTGCAACAGTGCCAACCAGTGATGAGAGCAGGATGATCAGGGGCAGCTTCATCCAGCCCAGCCAGGCCCCCAGCGCCGCCAGCAGTTTAAAGTCACCGTAGCCCATGCCTTCCTTGCCGGTCACCAGTTTGAATACCCAGTAAACACTCCACAGGGACAGATAACCGGCAATGGCTCCCCACAGCGCCTGTTCAAGGCTTACCACCAGTCCAAAGCTGTTGACGATCAGGCCTGCCCAGAGCAGTGGCAGAGTAATATCGTCAGGCAGTAGCTGGGTATCGTAGTCGATCATGGTCAGGGTCAGCAGTGACCAGCCGAACAGACAGAAGACCAGTGTCTGTAATGTCACGCCGTAGGTCAGGCCAATCATTACCGTCATAAGGGCGCTGAGTATCTCGATGGCCGGATAGCGCAATGAAATCGGGGTCTGGCAGGCTGAGCATTTACCTCTCAGGAACAGATAGCTGATCACTGGAATATTCTCCCAGGCACGGATTTTATGCTGACAGGAAGGACAGGTAGATGCAGGCACGACAAGGTTAAAAGCAGGCAGAGGATCCGGTATCTTTTCCGGGTGTAAAATAGCTTCACTCTGCTGCTGCCACTGCCTTTCCATCATTATTGGTAACCGGTGGATCACCACATTGAGAAAACTACCGACAATCAAGCCAACGATGGTCAGCACAAAGGTCAGGTAAGGGGTTGAGGTCTCTATAAGTTCTATAATCGGTGACATTCACACAGTTCCCTGATGGTGATCAGTATGGCTGGCCAGTCCTCCCCGCCAGTACCTGATCGTTTGATAGTCCAATATTGGCATGCCTGTTGCCGTAATCAAACCTCTGAAGCGTAAGGAAAACAACGGCTGAACCGTAAATCGGGATTTGAGCAGGTTCTCAATTCAACTGTTGAATTCTGGCTAAGTTTGCCAGCTATGCCTTGATAGGGGAACTTTCCAATGATCGATCAGTCATAAAAAACAAATTTGACTATGAATTGTCGTGAAAATGTACGGTAGGACTCTACCCGGTCCGTTTTTGCACTTTGCCCGACAGGATGTGACTGTCATTTTTATCCAGTTGAGAGTCCAAAAATGTATCTGACAAATGACTGAGGTCCAACAACAATGAACTGCAATTATTCATTAGTCCCTTCCGCACAATCCAGAGCTATCCCGGAAAAACCGTCGGATAATAAGGATAATAAGACTGCAACGGGCATTCCTCAGATTCCCTGCGAACATCGCAGTCCTCCTGCACCTGAGACCGTACCGTTAGCTGATTTCACCATAACCAGGGTCGATGTTAACTCTGAGCCCGCTGCTAAAAAAGCACGGCTTGAAATGCCCAATGTGCTTTCACAACCTGACGCAATAGTTCAGATAACACCGGAGGCTTTAACCTCTTGCTTTCAAGAGTCGTGCAACTCGGATGATGGCGAGAAGCTTGCTCGTCTATTATCGGGTACGGATGAAAAAACACGGAAGGAATGGTTCAGTTGCCCACTGTCGTTCAGCGATAAAAAAGACACTCCGATGATATATGCTGCCCGGCGTGGTCATGCAGCAGTTGTCGAGACATTAATCGACCATCAGGCAAATCCCTGTGAAAACAATCCATTTTCTTCCCTTCAGAGTAGTGCTCTAACTATTGCTGCGCAGGAAAATCAAACGAAGGTCATTCAGGTGATGACCAAATCCAAACAGTTTGATCCTGACAACCCCAGGAAAGATGGTATTACCGGATTGATCATGGCCATAAAAAAGGGTTACGCCGAGACCACGAAAATCCTTTTGGAGCACAAGGCTGACCCCAACTTCAAAATTCGTTGCGCTGGGGATGATAAGATTGGATTCAGATCCATTGGCAACTTTGGAGAGAATGAATCAATACCACCAGGGCTGCTTTGGTTTACTCCTGTTATGTTTGCAATTGTATATGGAAACCACATTATTCTGGAGCAACTGCTCGCAAATGGTGGAGATCCAAATAATATTGATTCGGCTAATCCCATTCAGCAATCACCATTATTTATGGCAACATCTTCCAGGACTCCTGCAGCAGCAAAGATGATCGAGATTTTATTAAACTATGGAGCTAATATGCACGAACGGATAGCTCTGCGTAAAGAGGTTCTCAGGAATGTAACCCAGGAAAAAACTCAACTCCATCATACTCTGCTTGAACTCGCATGTTTTTGCTCTGAAACAGAATCTGATCCTGAATCTCAATTACATAACAATGCTCAAATTTTATGTGATCATTTTCGAACACCTGAAGGTCAATCAGTTGAAAGGTCAATTCTGAAGTGGTTTTATACTGGTCAAAGTATCTTGAAAAATACAGTTTTGACCAGCGATTTTTGTGATGAAGCCATGACCAGACCCTCTCTGAGAGAGTATCTCATACGCCATTTAAGTTTATTAACTTCATTGTTAGATGTGTTTGGTAATGAAGAATCTTCCGAATCCCGGGATGACAAGTATCAAAGAGCAGTCAGTTGTGCCAAAGAAACAAGACTACGTTTGCACGAAGATTTAAAAAGTGCTAATTCAGCTGAGCTTCGGCAAATGGTAGAAGAAGTGTTGGATAAATTTAATGACTACAACATGGATTTTAATGATGAAACGATAAAGAAATTTCTCAAAGCAAATGAGAAAATTGAAGTGGAAAACCCCGCCTTGAAAAAAACAGAGTATCAAATTGAAATTTTTTCTGTGCTATTAGTTAATCCCATGGAAGTTATTAACTACATTTTTCGTCTATTATTTTAGTGATCATTAAGAAGGAGTATTACAGCAAGGTTTGGGCTATTTGTTGTTAGCCCTTGCTGTGCTGCTGTCAGTGTTCCAGATCTGGCAGGGCGTGACCTCAACCATTTATGCAGCGTACTTCAGGCCAGCTCACCTGACCTGGGTGGTGGTACTGATTTTTCTGCATTATCCACTCATTAAAAACTCCGGGAATAAACAAGAAGGCAGCCCGATAATGGTGACTGGCCGATTGGTAGACCTTGGGTTCTGTGCTCTGGCCCTGTTTGCTGGATACCAGATCATACAGTTTGACTATAACGATATTAACTATCTTCTGTTTGGCTTGGCCAATACGGATTTGCTGGCGGGTGTCGTTTTTACGCTGTTATTGCCGTGCCTTTATTAGGTGATTTCGGGTTACTGGTCGCCCCGCAATGGCGAATGGGGGCAAAGCAAAGCCCACGAACCACAAGCGAGTGAACCTAATAACCGTTTTGAGGTCAAACTGCGGTGTTTATAGTTCAACTGCGCAGGGTTTTATTCTGAAAGCAATGGCATCAACCTATACCCGTCCAAAGCCTGATGGCCGGGTTGAACTGCAAGCCGGTTCAAGTGGGACGTCTAACCACTATATAAGTACATATAATGGTAAAAGAGTCTCTAATCATCAGTCCTCTGGTGGTACAGCCAAGAATCTGGACGATAGCAGACGTATTGAAGATGCCTTTTGGCAACAAAAAATGTTGCATGGGCGTCAAATCACCACGGCTTGTGTGATTACAGCCTACGGCAATGATAGAACGTCTCTTAGAAGCGGCTTCTTCCTGCAAAAACTCTGCTTAAGGAACATTCTCCATAACAATAGAAACATCACCCCGGATCAGGTTGTCCGGGCGTTTAACCTGAAACCAGATCACAATAAGAGCAATTTAGCGATAGCGTGCTTCAAAGCGGAATGTTGCCTGAAGGGGCTGTCAATGAACGACCAACGGCTCACACCGGAGGCAGTGGTTAAGGATTTCCCGGATAGCCCGGAGGGCAGAATGGCACTGGCGCACTTCAAGGAAAAATGTTGCCTGAGTGGCCTGGCGTTGAACGACCTGCAGTTCACACCGGATGTCGTGGTTAAGGATTTCCCGGATAGCCCGAAGGGCAGACTGTCCCTGGCTCACTTTAAGGAACACTGTTACCTGAAGAAGGTGATGTTGAATGGCCAGCAAGTCACAACGGAGGCGGTGGTTAAAGATTTTCAGGCAGCCGGGGCAACAAAGGCGCTGGGGCGTTTTAAGGAACATTGTTGCCTGAAGGGAGTGAAATTGAATGGCCAACTGGTCACAGCGGAGGCGGTGGTTAAGGACTTTCAGGCAGCCAACGCAAAACTGGAGTTGGCACGCTTTAAGCAGCAATGTTGCCTGCTGGGGCTGGCGTTGAATGACCGGCAGGTGACACCGGAGGCCGTTTTTAAGGATTTTCAGGCAGCCAAATCAACACTGGGGCTGGCGCGCTTTAAAGCGGAATGTTGCCTGAGAGGTGTGCCACTGAACGGCCAGCAGGTGACACCGGATGAGGTGGTCAGGGATTTTCAGGCAGCCAAAGCGACACTGGCGCTGGCGCGCTTTAAAGAGCAATGTTGTATGAATGGGCTGATGTTGAATGGCCAGCAGGTAACACCGGATATGGTGGTCAGGGATTATCAGGCAGCCAACGCAACACTGGAGCAGGCACGCTTAAAGGCGGAATGTTGTCTGAGAGGGCTCCCATTGAATGGCCGACAGGTGACACCAGAGGCAGTGGTCAGGGACTTTCAGGCACTCAGGGCAACACGGGAGCTGGCACGCTTTAAAGCAGAATGTTGCCTGAGGGGCCTGACGTTGAATGGTCGGCAGGTGGCACCGGATGAGGTGGTTAAGGATTATGCGCGGGGTGGATGGCTGCTTGAAAGTGCAATTTTCTATGCTCAGCTGGCATTGAGTGACAGGGTATTGAATGGCCGCTATCTGGATAACAAGGAAGTATTGGACGCGTTTCATCAAGCTCCGGGGGATCATTCTTCAAAGCAGGTCAGGTATCTGATTCAAAGGCTGAGACAATCCTGGCGGTACGATGAAACCAAAGAAGTTCAGGATTTGCTGCAAGCGGCCTGGCGAATCTTGGACAACGTATCGGTCAAAGGTGATGAACAACACCGGCTGCAATGCATATTGAAATTCATGGCTATGCATCATGAGTTGCGAATTGATCATAAGCGGGTGTCCGCAGAGCAGGTATTGCATTCCATCAAAATACTGAGGCGTTCATTTCAGAATTCACGCCTGCATTTCTTTTTCCTGGCATACTGCTGTATCAACAGCCAGTCTGTTAATAAACGACAGATCCATAAAGATCAGGTTATGGCGTGTCTTCAGAGTTTTCCTGAAGCCAGCAAGCTCCGCCACGCTTTAAACTGCTGGTTTGAACAATGCAGCCCGGCATCCAATATCATGGATGAGTTGCTGTTCAAATCGGATTTCCTCTCCGAAGTGATACCCGATACAGAGAGCTTTGGCCGAAGAGCAACATCGGTAGAGGTATCCGTTGCCAATCCTGACAGGGAGGAACTATTCCCTTATCAGGCCAGGGAATACCGGGATGAAACAAAACCTGTGTCTGCTACCTGGGCAATGATCGTCAGAGGGTATCAACCCCTGAAACAATGGCCACGAACAGGCGCAACGAGTGTCCGGGGAGTTCCACAGTTAAATGCGCTAACGCTGAAAACACTGGAGGTTATTCAGGAAATCAATGGTGCCAATACCGCTCCAACCATTCTGATTACCGGTTCATACTCACGTTTTTTACAGAACCTCTGCCCGGTATTTAATGATATTGATATTATCTGCACGACAGAAGAGGTCGCCAGAGCGCTTTTTGACAAGCTGCAGGCACTGAACACCGACAGGGATTCAGAAATGCCAACAAACATCAGCATCACATCAATCCCGGGATGTCAGGCGATTAAACTGCCAAAAGCCTACAACATTCATCTTATAGACGGTGATTTGGGTGCTAAAGCAATGGAGTTTCAGGTCAGTGTTGATGACAGAGTCATCCATGAGAATGCAGAGCCATCTGCCGTTCGCGTTCCCGGCGTTGAGAGGCCGGTATGGTATTTGTCGTTTGCTGAAGAAACCAGGCTTATGAACGATACGCTGGAACACCTCGCTGAGAACCTCGACCCGTTGACAGAGCAATTGCAACAAGGGGCGGTATTTGACTTACCCCGAACGCTTCTTTTTAACAACCCTGTGAACACCGGGGAACGTATTTATGGCTTGCTGATGCGCTCCCTGCTTACTCTGAATAAAGCCAGGCAATTTATCGCTCTGTACTCTGAGCAACAAACCGGAAGATCAGACTTTCGGACTGACCAGCTGCAAGAACAACAACAACGCCTGCATACACTGACTGCGAAGCTTCAAACGAAATTGAATGGCCATGTTTGCCGTCATGATTTTGAGCAACGGGTAAATGGCTGTCTATCGACCATGCATAATGATTACCAGATCAAGAGGAAGGGCTTTATCAAAGCACTGCTGGCGATGATGCATCCTGAATATGACCAGGTAAATATGATCACCGACTGCTCCTCCCCCGAACACTCCACACAGGAACCTAACCATTATTTTCAGGTCTGACAGTGGTATTTATGGTTAAAGTGCGCCGGGTTTTATTCTGAAAGCAACAGCATCAACCTACTCATCTCCACATTCTGCTGGTCGGTTTGGTCAACAAGCCAGTTCAGGCGGGGTTCCTGATTGTTCAAAAAGCACCTGTAACTGCAAAAGTGTTGCAAGTCATCCGTCTTATAGAGCCACAGCTATCCCCTCAGATATTGGCAAATGTACTGAGGATGCCTTTTGGCAAAAAAAAACATTAGAAGGGCGTCAGATAACCACGGCTGTAGTGCTTGCTACCTATGAAAATGAGAAAACGTCTCTCAGAAGCGGGTTCTTCCTGCAAAAGCTCTGTTTACAGAACGTTTTACATGGCAATAGAAAAGTTACCCCGGATCAGGTCATTCAGGCATTCAACCGGCAGCCGGACCGAAAGAATAAGTACAAATTAGCAATAGCACGCTTCAAGGCCGAATGTTGCCTGAAGTGTCTGCCGTTATATGGCTATCAGGTTACACCGGGTGAAGTGGTTAAGGATTTTCCGGGTAGCCCGGAAGGCAAACTGGGGATAGCGCGTTTTAAGGAACAATGCTGCCTGAAGGGCCTGATGTTGAATGGTCGGCAGATTTCACCAAATGCGGTGGTTAAGGATTATCAGGCAGCCAACGCAAAACTGGAGTTGGTGCGCTTTCAGGAACAATGTTGCCTGAGGGGACTGTTGTTGAATGGTCGGCAGTTCACGCCGGATGAGGTGGTTAGGGGCTATCAGGCATTAAAGGCGACACTGTCGCTAGCGCGTTTTCAGGAACAATGTTGCCTGAAGGGGCTGTTGTTGAATGGCCAGCAAGTGACAACGGATGTCGTGGTTAAGAATTATCAGGCAATCAAAGCAACACTGGAAGAGGCACGCTTCAAAGCGGAGTGTTGCCTCAGGAGGCAGACATTGAATGGTCGGCAGGTTACAGCCGATGAAGTGGTTGAGGGCTACCAGATAGCCAACGCACCACTGGAGCTGGCACGCTTTAAGGAACAATGTTGCCTGTGGGGCCTGATATTGAATGGTCAGCTGGTCACACCGGATTCAGTGGTCAGGGATTTCCCGGATAGCCCGGAAGGTGGACTGGGGATAGCACGTTTCCAGGCGGAATGTTGCCTGAGGGGGCTGTTATTGAATGGCCAGCAGGTCACACCGGGGGCGGTGGTCAAGGATTATGAGCGTGGTGGCTGGTTGCTCGAGAGAGCTATTTTTTATGCTCAGCTGGCATTGAATGCAAAAGCGTTGGATCAAAACTGTCTGGATGATCAGAAAGTATTAGAAGCATTTAATGACGTTCCCGGGGATTATTCTTCAAGGCAAGCCAGGTATTTGATGCAAAGCCTGAAACCTCCTCAGCGGTACGATGACGCCAATGAAGCTCAGAATGTACTGCAAAAGGCCTGGCAAATCTTAAGCAACGTATCGGTCCGGGACGATGAGCAACTCCGACTGAAATGTACATTGCAATTCATGGCGATGCAGTATGAATTGACCATTGATCATCTGAGAGTAACCGCAGAACAGGTATTGCAATCAATTACCGCACTGAGATGCTCATATCAGAATTCACGCCTGCATTTCTTCTTTCTGGCGCAGTGTCATATCGCAAGACAGCCTGTTAATGGACGGCAAATCCATAGGGAGCAGGTTCAGGAATGCCTTCAGAGTTTTCCCGAGGGAAGCAGGCTGCGCCATGCGTTAGGCTGCTGGTTTGAACAATGCAGCTCCGCAGCCAATATAACGGATTCTTTACTGGTTAAACGGGTAAGTGCCGTTACCTCGGGTAGTGATAATTCTGACGGATATAAAAATTTTGTCGTACAACAAGAGACTTCTGTTGCCATTGCCGCTGGTGCTGTTCAAACCCGGAAGTACTTGCCAAATGAATGGATAGCAACAAGCGGGCCGGAGACTCCGAACCATCAGATTCCGCAATTAAATGCACTAACACTGAAAACCCTGGAGATTATTCAGGAAATCAATGGTGCCAATAACGATCCAGCCATTCTGATTACCGGTTCATACTCCCGTTTTTTACAGAACCTCTGCCCAGTATTTAATGACATTGACATTATCTGCACGACAGAAGCGTCTGCCAGAGCACTCTTTGATACGCTGCAGTCACTGAATACCGACAGGGACTTTGAAATCCCCAAAAACATCACCATCAGGCTAATACCGGGATGTCCGGCGATTAAACTACCAAACGCTTATAATATTGAGCTTGAATACGGTGATTTGGGTACCAGGGCAATGGGGATTCAGGTCAGTGTTGATGCCAGAGTCATCCATGACAATGCAGAACGATTGGCTGTTCATGTTCCCGGCGTTGAGAGGCCGGTATGGTATTTGTCGTTTGCTGAAGAAACCAGGCTACTGAACGATACGCTGGAACACCTCGCCGAGAACCTTGATGCGCTGACAGGGCAATTGCAACAAGGGGCGGTATTTCACCTGCCGCGAACCATTCTTTTTAATTTTCCGCAAAGCCCTGATGAGCGTATCTACGGCCTGCTGATGCGCACCCTGCTTACCCTGAATAAAGCCAGGCAGTTTATCGCTCTGCACTCTGAACAAAACCCCGGAAGTCCTGACTGCCGGACCGACCAGCTTCAACAAGAGCAACAACGCCTTTATGGGCTTAGTGCGAATCTTCAAGCCAAATTGCATGGCCATGTTTGTCTTGCTGCTTTTGAGCAGAGAGTTAACGACTGGCTAACAACAACTCACCATGTTAATGATTACGAGATCAAGAGGAAGGCTTTTGTCAAAGCGCTGCTTGCGTTGATGCATCCTGAATAAGTGCAAGTGTGCGCTAGTCCTTTTTCACCGCGTTCACTTTATTTAGACGTCAGCAGCGTCGCCTTAATCGCTGCCGTATAATTTCAATATCTGTCGCTCGACACCTTTTGGTTCATAATCGGCAACGCTAATGGGTGAGTTTTTTTCGATGTACTCGCGAATCACTTCTGCGTCCAGAAAGCCTGTATCTACAAAGCCCGGATAGGAACTCACATCAGGATACTTATCACCTCCCCTTGCAGAGAAACTCAGAGTTGCCATCTTATAAGTTTTATTCCTATCCAGTGGTTTCCCGCCAATACGAACATGTTCAATTCCCGATGCGGTGATCACCATCTCAACACCAGAGAAGTGAGCAAATGCACCGCTATTAGCGGGCATTTGACCAACAACCTTAAGGTAATCGAGAACCTGCTGACCAGACATCTCAACAGTAGTCAGTGTGTAGCCGAATGGAAATACGATCAGAGCATCTTTATAAGTAATCTCTCCGGCATTGATGCTGGCACGAATCCCGCCTCCATTGGTTACCGAAAAGTCAGCACCGGTTTTGTCCATAAAAGCCCGGGTCAGTAACGTGCCCAGATTGGTTGGCTGGAACCGCACTTCTTTATGTTCGCCCATTAAGCGTTGGTCGACATTGCCAATTTTAACATCAACCAGTTTTGCACCCGCCTCCTGATAAGGAGAAAGAAGCCTCATCATTGCTTCATGATAAGGAATTCTGGTTTCACTTTCCTTGTGGTTAACAGGGATCAGCTGGTAATCAATAAGTTCGAGATCACCCTGTTGATAAACGAAATCTGCGCGCCCAACGTATTTGCCCCACTCATGGGCCTGTACGATCCAGGTGTCATTTTGCAAGTCAGGCTCAAATAATGGATCCTGGGAGTGACCGCCAACAATCAGGTCGATGCCGTTTACGGTACGAGCAAGTGTTACATCACCGGGAGCCTTAACACCATGATTGCCATTGGGGTAGTGACCCATGTGCGTTGAAGCAATGATCACATCGGCCTTCTCTTCCAGTTTGGGCAGTAATTCACGCGCTGCCTCAATCGGGCTTGCAAATGTCAGACCTAGCACATTCTCAGGATTAGACGTTTTAGGGGTATCGTCTGTGGTTAAACCCATAACCGCGACTCGAAGGCCATCAAGATTGAACATGGTGTAAGGCGCAAACAATGGCTCCCCACTTTTCTGATCGATAATATTGGCTGACAGGAATGGAAATTCTGCCAGTTCTTCCTGCATCATCAATATATCTCGCGGGTTATCAAATTCATGGTTGCCAACAGCCATTGCATCGTACCCAAGCATATTCATGCCTTTGAAGTCAGGTACAGCGTCCTGCAGGTCTGACTCGGGTGCACCTGTATTAATGTCACCCCCGGACAGTAGCAGTACATGTCCACCTTCTTCAGATACTTCTTTGCGAATCTCCTCAATCAAAGTCATTCGGGCTGCCATCCCGAACTGATCTTTCCTGTCATGCCAGAACCGACCATGATGGTCATTAGTGTGCAGTACCGTTAACTGGTAAGTTTTATCCGGGTCGAAGGCGGGGCCCGTTTGTTTTTCCGGGATAAGGGAGCATGCGCTAACCATAACCGCAATAGCAGCGACGGCCAGGTGAGTTGGTTTTGATAATTTAAATGCCATTTAAATTATGTCCTAAAAAATAGCCTCGTCAGTAAAATCTGTGGGTCATTTCCGGTTCAGGTAACTTGCCAAGCGCATGATATAACGCGATTTCCGCACATCTGTAGGTCCTG
>NZ_JBLYZG010000052.1:0-40145 GCF_049310245.1 Endozoicomonas sp. ALB115
CATGAACGTTTCCGGCCTGTCGGGGACCAGCATCATGGCACTGCCCACCAGTGCGGCACCGCAGGCGACGGTATCAAACCCCGCCATGAACGTTTCCGGCCTGTCGGGGACCAGCATCATGGCACTGCCCACCAGTGCGGCACCGCAGGCGACGGTATCAAACCCCGCCATGAACATTTCCGGCCTGTCGGGGGCCAGCATCATGACACTGCCCACCAGTGCGGCACCGCAGGCGACGGTATCAAACCCCGCCATGAACGTTTCCGGCCTGCTGGGGACCACTATGGCACTGCCCACCAGTGCGGCACCGCATGCGACGATATCAAGCCCCGCCATGAACTTTTCCGGCCTGTCGGGGACCACCATGGCAGTGCCCACCAGTACACCGCTGGCGGCTACCCTGAGTACCGGCGCAATAGCCGGTATCGCCCTGGGGGCTGCAGCCTTTGTGGTTGCTGGTGTGGCAGGGGTGTACATCTATTGTCATTATCACCGCAGGTCATCCCCCGCCGATGCGGATGACCTGCAGGAATTGGTGACAATCAATAATACTGCGGTACAGGAGGAGGTTGATAAACCGATGATAGAAACCTTCAGGGGAGAGGCAAGAGGGGAACCTGCCGGTGAACAACGATCCGGAAGGCCACCTCAAGAGCCGCTCGGACTGAAAAAACCACTACTACCGGAACAACCACCCATACGGGCAAGGGGCCCCGTTTTATGAGGAACTCCGGGAACAGGTGATGCCCTGTCATGAACACATAAATGAAGATGTTGGCGAATATGAAGATGTTGACTCTTGCAATCCCCGCAGAATGAGTACCGCTTTATAGCCTGATGATTAATGCAGCCAGGACAAGTGCGATTACACAAGCTGTTATAGCAACAAATCACTTCCTACTCCGGTAACCCGATTTTTCCGGGCTTTTTTGTCAGCGGGTTATATTTACAAAACTGATTGTATGGCCAATCGAAAATGACTGGGGCAGGCTTGCTTTATCCGGATGATTTTCAAACGGAAATCAGGCTTTTGAATAGTTATGGTTGAGTTAACAGGTAAAACCGTGTTAAGCGTTTAAGGGTTTCAGCCGTTACTGATTACCATGAAAATATGCAGGTTCGCATGGCTGGTTTGCATAAAAAAGTGATGGGTAAGTCAGGCAGCCTGATTTTGTTACAGGTGTTTGAGTGCTGAGTTGCCCGGAGGAAATGTGACCAGAATATTCGAGTCGGAAAGTGGCTTTAAGGTACTGGAAATAAGGCTCTGTACCGGATCATACAGGAAAATAACCCACTCCTTTACGGGAACGAGGTTGATGGTTTTCCTTGACCGATTATTGACTTCGCCTTATATATTGAAGCAATTTCTATCCCGGCTTTTCTTGTTCTGGCGAGTAGACTCTATTTCAGCAGGTCTGATTATTGAGTATGATGGGCGATTTATCTGCTCACAGATCTGACCAGCCAGAACATTGGAACAGATGACAGGACGTGTAAGGCAGCATGGGTAAATCGCTAGTTATTGTGGAGTCGCCTGCAAAGGCGAAAACGATCAACAAATATTTGGGCAAAGACTTTGTTGTCAAATCCAGTGTGGGTCACATTCGGGATTTGCCAACAGCGGGTGGGCCGAAGAAAACCGTGGATGCCAAGGCCAGGGCCAGGGCAGCTGCCGAGACTAAAAAGCTCTCACCTGAGGAGCGTGAGCGCCGCAAGAAAATCAAGGCCCGTGAGCAGTTGATCGACCGTATGGGGATCAACCCCGATAATGGCTGGGAAGCGCAATACCAGATTTTGCCGGGCAAGGAAAAAGTCGTTGACGAACTTGCCCGTCTGGCAGAAAACGCTGACACCATTTATCTGGCAACGGATTTGGACCGTGAGGGAGAAGCCATTGCCTGGCATTTGCAGCAGGCCATTGGTGGTAGCCCGGAGCGCTATCGCCGTGTTGTCTTTAACGAAATTACCAAGAAAGCCATCCAGTCTGCGTTTGAATCCCCCGGGCAGTTAAATCAGGATCGGGTTGACGCTCAACAGGCCCGCCGGTTTCTGGATCGGGTGGTTGGTTACATGGTTTCCCCGCTGCTTTGGGCAAAAATTGCCCGTGGGCTCTCTGCCGGGCGTGTTCAATCCGTTGCTGTCAAGCTGGTGGTGGAGCGTGAGCGGGAAATTCGCAGTTTTATTCCTGAAGAGTACTGGGAAGTTTATGCCGATCTCCAGGCTGCCGGGAGTGATGCCGTCCGTTTTCAGGTAGTGAAAGAGAACGGGGTAAATTTCAGGCCAACAGGCAAGGCGGAAACGGATAAAGCCCTGGCTCAGTTACAGCAGGGTCAATACGCTCTGACCAGCCGGGAAGATAAGCCAACCCAGAGCAAGCCTTCGGCACCTTTTATCACATCAACACTGCAGCAGTCGGCCAGCACGCGCCTGGGTTTCAGTGTCAAGAAAACCATGATGCTGGCGCAGCGCCTGTATGAGGCGGGTTACATCACCTACATGCGTACCGACTCCACCAATCTGAGTCAGGATGCGGTTGCCAGTGCCCGGTCCTTTATTGCCAAACAGTATGGTGATCAATACTGTCCGGAGCAGCCAAATCTGTACAGCAGCAAGCAAGGTGCCCAGGAAGCTCACGAAGCGATTCGACCATCCAGTGTTACGTTAAAGCCTGATGATCTGTCTGGAATGGAGCGGGATGCGGAGCGTTTGTACGATTTGATCTGGCGTCAGTTCGTTGCCTGTCAGATGACGCCTGCTGAGTATCTCAGTACGTCTCTGGTCGTCGACGTTAACGGCTATCAGCTCAAAGCCAGGGGACGGACATTGAAGTTTGATGGCTATACCCGGGTGCAAAAGCCTCTGGCCAGAAAAGGCGAAGATGTGATTCTGCCGGATCTGCAAAAAGGGGTAGCCCTGACCCTGGAAAAACTGGACCCCAAACAGCTGTTCACCCGCCCACCGGCCCGTTTCAGCGAAGCGGCACTGGTCAAGGAGTTGGAGAAACAGGGTATTGGTCGGCCGTCGACCTATGCGTCGATTATTTCCACCATTCAGGACCGTGGTTACGTTTCAGTGAAGAATCGCCGCTTTTATGCGGAAAAAATGGGCGATATTGTCACTGATCGTCTGAATGAGTCGTTTAATGAGCTCATGGACTTTCACTTCACGGCAAGAATGGAAGAGAAACTCGATGATATTGCTGAAGGTGAAAAAAACTGGAAGCAGGTTCTTGATGATTTTTATACCGACTTTACCCTTCAGTTAACCCAGGCTGAACAGAGTGAAGGAGGGATGCGCGCAAATGAACCCTCCCTGACCGATATAGAGTGTCCTACTTGCCATCGACCCATGATGATTCGTACTGCATCGACCGGGGTGTTTCTGGGTTGTTCCGGTTATTCACTGCCACCGAAGGAACGCTGTAAAACGACGATTAACCTGGTTCCCGGTGAAGAGGTGGAAGACGCCGATGATGAATACGCCGAGGTTAATGCCCTGCGAGCCATGCGTCGTTGTCCCAAGTGCTCTACCGCGATGGAAAGCTATCTGATTGATGAGCAGAGAAAGTTACACGTCTGTGGTAACAACCCTGATTGTTCCGGCTTTGAGGTGGAGAAGGGGAGTTACAAATTAAAAGGTTATGATGGCCCCGTACTTGACTGTGATAAGTGCGGCAGTGAAATGCAGTTGAAAACCGGGCGCTTTGGCAAATATTTTGGTTGTACCAACAGTGAATGCAAGAACACCAGAAAGTTGCTGAAAAGTGGTGAGCCTGCTCCACCCAAAATGGAGCCAGTGCCCATGCCTGAGTTAAAGTGCGTAAAAGTTGATGACCATTATGTGCTCAGGGATGGCGCGTCCGGATTGTTCCTTGCGGCCAGTCAATTTCCCAAGAACAGAGAGACCCGTGCTCCGCTGGTGGCGGAGCTATTGCCCCATCAGGCCATGATCGACCCTAAATACGGTTATCTGATGGATGCTCCCCGTCAGGACCCTGATGGCAATCCGGCAATTATTCGTTACAGCCGTAAGACCAAACAGCAGTACGTTATGTCCGAGCTTGATGGTAAGGCAACGGGCTGGAGTGCGGTATTTGAAGATGGCCGCTGGCATGAAAAGCAGTCTAAAAAGCGCCAGTCCGGTTAGATTTATCTCAAACCCCAGGTTCGTGAGACAGGGCTATGAAGCCCTGTTGTATTATGGCTGTTAAGTAGCTAACCATATGAAATCACATATTTCTGACTCCTTGTTCAGGCACTATGCTTCGTTACAACTCCGGTCACATAGCTACGGCTATGCTCCCTCCGTTGTGCCTCGCATAGCACCTGCCCAAGTAGCCAGAAATATGTGATTTCATATGGCCAGCTACTTATAAACTTTGAGTTCGACAAAGCACAAGTTGTTCCCGAAAGATTGATGGAGTTGGTTATGACAAACAATTGGCAGGGATATACCAATAAAATGCTCTTTCACGCCCGTTTGTTGCTGGATGCCTGGGAAGATGCTGATGATCTTGCCAAGTCGGCATTTCGTGAGGCCTGTCTGAATGCAATGGTTCAGGCTTACCGCTCGTTACTGGCGGAAATTATGACGAATTACCGTTTGCCGGTAAATCAGCTACCCTCTCTTGATGAGGCAATGAACAGTGTTCATCATAAGGGAGAGGTGTCTACTGAGTTGCAGTACATTGAACGTCTTGAGCAACATGATTCCTGGTTGTCGGCGTTATTAAAAAGTCATCAGGACTGTGCCATGCCTATACAGCGTAAAAGTGTTGAGCGGAATGAAATTCCTCTGTTTAATGCCAATAGTGTGCGGTTTGATCAGTCAGAAGGCTTTCTTTCTGTGCTTGAGTCCTTGAAGGAGCTGGTTACCTATAGTCGGAACTTCAGCCTGGAGTGGTAGGTTTCTGATGTTTTCAGGTTTGTTCATTGCCAGCCATATTCAGCTCTTTAGGGCTGATATCTTGAAAGCCTCTGCTGGCTAATGCACAATGCTTCACCGCTAACCCTAAAATCCCGGTATCACTATTTATGTCAGCGTCGTTTCTTGAAATTGTTGAACTGCCTTCCGGCGAAATCGTTTTGCGTCGCAGTGATGAGGAGAACGCCGAGCCTCTGGTTACCATGTCATTCTCCCGGGAGTTGCTTGACTTTCTCCAGGGAGATCAGGTGGAGGTAGCCAAGGCTATGCTGGATGCCTGCATAGAAGAAGTCGGGCGTAAAACAGAAGCTGACGCTGGAGAATACATCCCTGAAAACCGGGTTCTTCATTAACCGTCATACAGACCCTCCAGTTATCCTCTGTTCCTGATTGCCAGTCCCTGACATCGACCTGAGCGAGCGGCGGTCTCGAGTTCAGAGAGTGTGATGCTATCCATCTGCTCGATCCAGCTGACCACGGTGTGGCTGGTGCCTGAGGCCAGTGCCTTGCGAGTGAGTTTCAGTGGGTCTGCCACTGCGGAAGGGTTGAGAACCTGAAGGCGCTGCCTGCTGATGCCCGATGACTTCAGCCAGTTTATGGTGCTTTTTGCCTGTTCACTGGACAGTATCAGGGTAAGCCAGCGTTGATCCTGATGGTTAGCCAGCTCATACAGAACAGTCTTCAGAAAACGTCCTGATTGCCAGGGCGGGCCTGAGAGAATCAGCTCATCAATAAAGCTGACAGGTTCACTGTCAATGCAGGGAGCGTTACCGTTCTGACTGGATGATGGTGTTAATGCTTGCATGTCAGGTCCTCTACATCAGAGATCGTCAGGGTCTAGTGCTGCTAAGCGCTGTTGCCCATACCGTTCGTCCTGAAGCTTGTCGAAGGACCCATAGGGCCTAAAGGCGGAAACTCCGGACTCTGATAGATCGTGCCAAGCACCCTTCGACTCCGCTCAGGGTGAACGTGGTTTACGGGTAATAACGCTTAGCCGCACTAGTTCCTGATAACCCCCACACTCAGTCCTTCGATAGCAAAGGTATCAACGCTGAGGTCTACTTCGATTGTCTTGAATTCTTTGTTTTCCGGGTGCAGGTAAATTCTGTTTTTAACCTGTTCAAAACGTTTGACCGTTACTTCGTCGTCAATTCTGGCAACGACAATCTGGCCATTGGCTGCGGTTGATGTTTTATGGACAGCCAGAAGGTCCCCGTCAAGAATACCGATATCCTTCATGCTCATCCCTTTTACCCGAAGCATGAAGTCTGCTTTGGGGGAAAAGAAATCAGGGTTGATGGACAGGTGGTCTTCAATATGTTCCTGGGCAAGAATGGGGCTTCCTGCAGCAACCTGTCCTACAATAGGCAGGCCGGAAGATTCAGTGCCGGGGATTCGGATACCTCTTGAGGTTCCGGGGGTGATCTCGATAGCTCCCTTGCGGGCGAGGGCTCTGAGATGTTCTTCTGCTGCATTGGGTGATCGGAACCCGAAGGTCTGTGCGATTTCTGCACGAGTGGGGGGGAAACCGGTCTCTTCTATATGAGATTTGATCAGTTCAAGAATCTCAGTCTGGCGCTTGGTCAATTTATACATGATTAAATCTGTGTTTTTATACAGTACATGTAATTATATACAGTATTTTGCTGACTGCAACCACCCCTGTCTTATTAATCTAACTTGATGTTTCAGTTGGCAAACGTTAGTTTTAAACAAATGTTTACATTGGAGGTTTTACAGACATGTCACAGTCAGCGACAGTAGACAGGATTCTGGACGCTGCCGAGAAGTTATTTGCTGAGCATGGGTTCGCAGAGACCTCGCTGCGTTCAATTACCAGTCAGGCGGGTGTTAACCTGGCCGCTGTTAATTACCACTTCGGCTCCAAAAAATCCCTGATCCAGGCGGTCTTTTCCCGTTTTCTTGATCCTTTTGTCAGCAATCTTTCCGGGGCTCTTGTGCGATATCAGGATAATAATGACGTTCTTGATCTGGAAGAAATACTTCATTTACTGGTGGATCAGATCATGGCGGTTAAACCCCGCAGCCCTGAAGATCTCTCTGTTTGTATGAGGATGATTGGCCTGGCCTACACACAGGGCCAGGGGCATCTGAAGAAATATTTGCGCGACGTCTACGGGGAAGTATTCCAGGCTTATCTGGAGTTGCTGGTAAAAGCGTGTCCTGAGTTGCCATTGAATGACCTGTTCTGGCGCGTCTATTTTATTCTGGGTTCCGCTGTGTTTACCCTTTCAGGAGCGGATGCACTGAGGGCTATTGCGGAAAGCGATTATGGGGTCAGGACTGAACTGGAAGATATCATGAGAAAGATGGTGCCTTTCATGGCGGCAGGTCTAAGATCGCACACCTGACGGATCATTTAACCATACAGAGCTTGATTTACCGATGCATCTTACTGTTCATATTGCCAGTCAGGAGATGGTGCTGCATGAGAAGGACGGCAAGCGCCGTGTTTATTCTGTGTCTACTGCCAGCAAGGGAGTCGGGCAGCAGGAGGGGAGCTGGCAAACACCTCTTGGTCAGCATGTTATCCGGGCGAAAATTGGTGCCGGTCTGCCGACTAATTCAGTATTTGTCGGACGTCGCTTTACCGGTGAGATTTATTCCCCCGGGCTTTGTCAGCAGTACCCTGAAAGAAAGGACTGGATATTAACCAGAATTTTATGGCTCAGTGGCCTGGAGCCCGGATATAACCGGCTGGGTAATGTTGATACCATGCGTCGCTATATCTATATCCACGGTTCGCCGGATACGGCAGTGATGGGTGAACCCGGCTCGCGGGGATGTATCCGAATGCATGGGGAAGATATTATCGATCTGTTTGACCGTGTAGATACCGGTACCAGGATAGATATACAGCTTAGCTGATACCGTTTTTTTTAGAGGATAGAGTCGTGCCAACAGGCCTGAACCGTGGTGTTCTTTTGATTGATCTCGAGGGAGTGCAGCTGACCGCCGAAGAACACCAGCTGCTTTCCCTGCCCGGTGTTGCGGGTATTGTCCTTTTTTCCAGGAACTATCAGAGTCGGGAACAGTTAATTGCCATGGTTCGTTCTGTCCGGAATGTTCGTCGGGATCTGTTAATCTGTGTGGATCAGGAAGGTGGGCGTGTGCAACGCTTCAAGGACGGATTTACCCGTCTACCCCCGGCGCAGGCTTATGGGGCATTTGACCCGGATCAGCAGTATCAGATGGCTTATCAGTCAGGCTGGCTGATGGCCTCTGAGTTGCTGGCCTGCGGGATAGATCTTTGCCTGGGGCCGGTGCTGGATATTGATCATGGTAAAACGTCGATCGTGGGAGATCGGGCTTTTGGGCGTTCGATTGAGCAGGTGAATCACCTGGCCTCATTGTGGATTGATGGGGTTCATGAAGCGGGAATGTCTGTGGTTATCAAGCACTTTCCGGGCCATGGGAATGTGGATGCTGATTCCCATGTGAGCCTTCCCCTGGATGATCGTACTTTTGATGAGATCTGTCAGTCGGACCTGGAGCCTTTCCGGGTAATGATTCAAAAGGGGGTTGAGGCATTAATGTCGGCCCATATCCTGTTTCCCGCTATTGACCGGCATCCGGTGGGTTATTCTTCAGAATGGCTGAAAGGGGTGTTACGCAATCAGCTGTCATTTGAGGGGCTGGTTATCAGCGATTGCCTGTCGATGGAGGGAGCGGCGAAAACCGGCAGTTATCCTGCCAGGGCCAGGGCAGCCCTGGATGCTGGTTGTGATCTCCTGATTATCTGTAATCGTCAGGGGGTTCGGGAGGTACTGGCTGAGATAGACGGCTCGGGTTTACAGGGTGTCGGTCCGGATGGTTTGATGCCTGACTCTTACACTGACTGGGCGTCTCTTGAACAGTCAGAGCGCTACAGGAAGGCGCGTAAAATGCTGGTAGAAGCTTTTGGAACAGGCTGACTTTAATGGTGCCATGGCCATCACCGTCCGGCAATTCAGGGAAACTTTCTTTCTAAGCGGTTGTAGGAATGCTTGAAAGAGGATAGTAAACAAACTGGCTACAATTTATAAAAATAACCAACTGAAATCCCTGAATGATCCCGATTATGAACCCCGAATTTATCTCGTTCTATTCTCATTTGATGATTGCCTTTTTGCTGGCTGCTGCTTCATTTTATGGCATAAAGTGGTTGGCCCATGGTGAGCAAAAGGGGCCGGAACGGGTCTTCTGGTGCCTGGCTATCAACATACTGCACAGACCCTTGCTGACGCTGCCCTGGGTGTTGTTCATTCTCTATTCGGCGCATTACTGGCCGGGGCTTGAGCGGTCGGATGTCAATGAAACCCTGCAACTGATTCAAAAACTCATTCTGACCATCTATCCGGCCTGGTTTATCTGGGAAATCAGCCTGAATATGCCAGAGGTGCTGGATTCCATGGGCGAGCGGTGGCGTGAGCGTTTATCGCCTTCAGTGATTGCCCGTTCAGTGCAGCTGATTATCGTTGTTTCTACATTGTTGAGTCTTGCCCAGGCCTTCGGCTATAGCCTGTCAACCCTTCTGGCCTTTGGTGGTATTGGCGGTATTATTCTGGGTCTTGCTGCCAAGGACTGGCTGGCAAACTTTTTCGGTGGATTAATGCTGATGTTGGATCGTCCTTTTACCGAGGGTGACTGGATTCGCTCTCCGGACCGATCCATTGAAGGGCATATCGAAAAGGTTGGCTGGCGTCTGACAAAAATAAGAACCTTTGATAGACGGCCTATTTATGTTCCAAACTCAATCTTTACCGGCATCGTGGTGGAGAATGCCACTCGAATGAAAAACCGCCGAATGATTGAAAATTTTGCTCTTCGTTACGAGGATATTGGCAAAATACCCCGCATTCTCAGTCGCATAGATGATCTTGTTCAACAGGTTCCCGAGGTTGACAGTCGTGAGCCTCATTATGCCGTTTTCATCCGTTATGATGATTCTGCCCTTTTATGTCAGGTTCGGGTGCATATCACAAGAACGGATCGTGTTGGTTTTTTAAAAGCTCAACAATCTATTTTGCTTCTGATTGCAGCGGTTGTTAACGAGGAAGGGGCGTTATTCGCTTATCCGACTCGAAGGATTCTTTCAGATGGGTCGATAACACAGTAGTTATATTCAATACGATGAAAATTGATAACAAGGCTAATGGATATACTGATTGTTGAAGATGCCCGTGACCAGAGAATGATTTTGTCTGTGGTTCTGAAAAAGCAGGGGTATCGTGTTTTTGAGGCATCAGACGGCTATGAAGCACTGAATGTTCTGGAAAGCCATCCTGATATCCGGATTGTCATCAGCGACTGGATGATGCCCAATATGGATGGTATCGAGCTGTGTGAGGCGATCCGTAACAGTGATTTTGGGTACTATATCTATTTCATGCTGCTAACGGGTAACTCGGATCGTGAGGCCGTGGTGGAAGGAATTAACCGTGGTGCTGATGATTTTATCAATAAGCCAGTGGATTTTGATGAGCTTGGTGCGCGCCTGAATGCCGGCATTCGAATTATCGAATTAAAAGCGGCGCTTGAACATAAAATACATACCATAGAAAAAGACCTGGAGTCGGCGGCAGAAACACAGGCTCGTCTGCTCTCTGAGCCAGCGAAAATTCAGAGTGTGGATTTTAACTGGTATTTCAAACCAAGCCGCATTCTTGGTGGCGATATGTTTGGTTATCAGGCACTTGATGGAGAGACACTGGGCTTCTATCAACTGGATGTAGCCGGACATGGTATTCCTTCAGCACTGTTTTCTTTTTCATTGAACAATACCCTTCGTGAGGACGGGAGTGGATCGCTGGTTAAGGCGTCATTCAGCGAGCCACCTTTTTATCGGATAAAAGAACCCAATGAAGTGCTGGTGAGTCTGAATGAGCAGTTTCAGGCAAAACCTGAGTCGATGCTCTACTTCACCATTGCCTATGGGATAATCAACAGCCGCACCGGTTCTGTTACGTTGTCACAGGCTGGCCATCCATCATCACTGTGGCTGAAAAGCGGTTCAAAATCTGTCGAAAAAATTGCCTGTGGTGGCGTACCGATAGGTATGATGCCGGACATGACCTATAAAAATGTCACTATTGCACTGCAACCTGGTGACCGACTTTTTCTTTACTCCGACGGGGTGACGGAGTGTGAAAACAATGTCGGTGAAATGTTTGGTGAAGACCGGCTGGTAGCTTCTCTGGAAGATGCTTTTGATCACACCCTTGAAGCCATGATCAGCCGGGTTGAGCAGGACATCACTAACTGGACCGGAGCGGATGTTTTTGAGGATGATGTAACTTATCTGGTACTGGAGTGGCAGCCGTAACCAGGCTTGCCTTATTAATTACGCAACGTTTATAACGCAAGGAGAGCGACATGCCATTTGATTCTAAAAATGATGCCGGGCATACCATCGTATCAATCGACGAAACCCGGCTTGATGCATCTTTATCAGAGCCTCTGAGGATTTATCTGTTTGACCAGATCGACAATGGCTCCGATAACCTGGTGATTGATTTATCCCAGGTGCGTTTTATGGACAGCAGTGGTTTGGGGGCATTGGTGGCAGGTCTGAAAAAAATGGGGGGAGCCGGTTCCATGAAGCTGGCCAGTGCCCAGCCTGCGGTTATGGATCTTTTCAGTCTTACCTCTATGGACAAGCTGTTTACCATTCTCCCTACAGTGACCGAGGCCATTAAGGAGAAGTAATCATGACCGACGAAAAGGGGCAGGCTGTCAGGCTTGAGATTGACAGTGAGCTGGCGAATACCACCCTGGTTGCCATGGCTGTCCGGGGCCTTTGTGCCATGACAACACTGTCCCCGGTTGAGGTGAATCGTGTGGAGCTGTGTGTGGTTGAGATTGTGAATAATGCCATCGAGCACGCCTATGGTAATGAAAAGGGGCATAAGGTTGAGGTTGGGGTCAGTCTTTTGCAGGCTTGCTTAATGCTGACCATCAGTGATTGGGGTAAGCCAATGGATCAGGGTAAGCTGGGGAGCAGGGATATGTCAGTGGATCCTGACAATCCTGCGGCGTGGCTGTGCAGCGGTAGAGGGTTGCCGATCGTCCAGAGTTTGATGGATAACGTTGAGTATCAGACTGTTGGGGATAAAAACAGTTTTATCATGAGTAAGCAGATCAGGAGTTAGTACACAGTTTCAATACATTTGATGGGGTCATTTAGGAGCTGTCCTGAAATA
This sequence comes from Endozoicomonas sp. ALB115, assembly GCF_049310245.1. Lineage (NCBI taxonomy): Bacteria > Pseudomonadati > Pseudomonadota > Gammaproteobacteria > Oceanospirillales > Endozoicomonadaceae > Endozoicomonas > Endozoicomonas sp. ALB115. The sequence continues at coordinate 12,126 of NZ_JBLYZG010000052.1, forward strand.
ATTTACACATTTCTGGGTTTCAAAACTCCGTTCGTCCTGAGCGGAGTCGAAGGACATAAAATCCATACCCTGAATAAAGACTGTGCCAGTCACCCTTCGACTCCGCTCAGGGTGAACGGAGATTGTCCACATGAAGCTTATTGAAATGATGAACTGTTCTGTTCACTCATTTTTAGCAACGTCAGCTGCTTTTTTCTGAAATGATCATTCCCGTTTCCACCAGCGCCTCAGGGCGATCATAGGGCGTAAGTTTGAACAGGACGCCAATCTCCGGACTGTCTATGTATTGAATTTCCTTTACATTCCGAACTCTTCTTCGCTGCTTTATCTGAAAATTATCGGTTATACGCAAAGGCGGGGAGCCATCATCCAGTCTCACCAGATTGTCAGATCCTATATCAGAAGCAGCCAGAACGTCAGATGTCTTTTGTTCGTAATTGTTTCCGGACAGGGCGGAGTACAGTGGTTCCGGACTTAATTTATTCAGCCACAGATCAATATCAACATGCAGAAAGCGCTCTTCACTGACGCTGACCGTGCCATTCAGCAACAGATTGTCCTGCCCGCTGATAGCAGCCCGGATTTCAATCGGTCGTTTACCCGATCTGGCGCTGACAGGCATTCGCCAGGCTTTATGGGTAATCACCTGATAATTGCGATTTCTCTCAAGTGCAGTTACCTGGCTGTTCAGAATCCTTTCATTGGCTGGCAGGTCGATGTAGGCATCACGCATAACATCAGGATGGCTCTGCTTTACAGGCTCAATAATGTCAAACAGAGGACTGCTATCATCAGGGTCGGCAGCGTGAGTTTGCAGTTTGATTACATTGCCAGGTGCCCGGTAACCGGCAACGGGAGGCCAGGCTTCGCCACTGTGATTGTTGAGGTAACGAAAAACCACAAGATCCACCTGATACCATGGGATATCAGGTCCTCCATCACTCGCGTTCTGTGCAGCAGAAAGCGGTACATTAACCAGTAGTGCTATCGACAATGCGATAAGCTGAAGTTTTTTCATACAGAATTTCCTTGGATCACCCAATCCGGAATCAGGGATTGTGGCTTTTGTGCAGCAGCTCCTGACTGTCTGAAAACCAGCCAGGTGGCTATTGTTAGATATCAGCTGTTAACCCGCAAGCCTGCCCAGCAACGTTTCCGTTGCCTTAAACCTCTGTTCCGAAGTTTCCATTGCGTCAATGTACTTTAAGATGCTGCTGCCTTCCAGCCTGAACTGCTGAGGGCTTGACTGGATAAGGTTAATAATCAGCATAGGATCGACATTGGGCTGCTCTTCAAACTCGACCCTTGCTTCTTTGCTGCTGGCATCCAGTTTCTTGATGCCCAGCTTCTGGGCACAGAGTTTTAACTTCATCTGACGGAACAGGTTTTTGGCCGGGTCGGGCAAGAGGCCAAACCGGTCAATCAGCTCAACCTGAAGGTTCTTTAACTTTTCCTCATTATCAGCGGCGGCAATTCTCTTATAGAGAATCAAGCGGCTATGGACATCGTGAATATAGTCTTCAGGCAACAGGGCCGGAAGCCGTAAGTTCACTTCTGTGCCATGGTTCAAGGGCTGATCCGGATTGGGCGTTTCGCCGTTGCGGATGGCGTTAACGGCACGCTCAAGCATCTCGGTGTAGAGCGTAAAGCCAACACTCTGTATCTGGCCGCTCTGGCCTTCACCCAGCAGTTCACCCGCACCCCTGATCTCCAGGTCGTTCGAGGCCAGCATAAACCCGGCACCAAGGGTTTGTGCTTCCGATATGGCTTCAAGACGTTTCGCGGCATCAGCCGTCATCGATTTCGGTGTCGGTGTTAACAGATAAGCGTAGGCCTGGTGGTGTGAGCGACCAACCCTGCCTCTAAGCTGATGCAGTTGGGCCAGGCCAAACTTGTCAGCCCTGTTGATGATGATGGTATTGGCATTAGGGATATCGATGCCGGTTTCAATAATGGTTGTGCATACCAGAACGTTGTAGCGCTTGTGGTAAAAATCGGACATCACCTGTTCAAGCTGACGCTCACGCATCTGGCCATGACCGGTGATGACCCGTGCTTCAGGAATCAGTTCCTGAAGGTCGCTGGCTACTTTTTCAATGGATTCCACCTGGTTGTGAAGATAGTACACCTGCCCGCCACGCAGCAGCTCCCTGAGGATCGCTTCTTTCACCAGGGGTTGATCATATTGCCGGACAAAGGTTTTAACCGAGAGTCGCCGTGCCGGTGGTGTCGCGATAATGGACAGGTCGCGAATACCGGACATGGCCATATTGAGCGTTCTTGGAATGGGCGTTGCGGTCAGGGTCAGGATATCAACCTCGGACCTCAATGACTTGAGCTTTTCCTTGTGTCGGACCCCAAAGCGGTGTTCTTCATCAATAATGAGCAGGCCAAGATCTTTAAAGGTCAGGTCGCCCTGGAGAATTTTGTGGGTACCAATAATGATATCCAGTTTGCCCTCAGTGAGCCGCTCTTTTACCTGATCCACGGCTTTTTGTGACTTGAAGCGTGAAATAACATCAATTTCTACGGGCCATTCCGCAAATCGATCGCGGAAACTTTCGTAGTGCTGTTGCGCCAGCAGCGTTGTGGGAACCAGAATGGCCACCTGTTTACCGCTATGGGCCGCAAGGAAAGCGGCCCGCATGGCAACTTCTGTTTTACCAAAGCCCACATCACCACAGACCAGGCGGTCCATGGGTTTTGGTGCGCACATATCACCAATAACGGCGGCAATGGTCTGTTGCTGATCGGGCGTTTCTTCAAACGGAAAGGCGGCAGCGAAAGCCAGATAGTTCTGCTCCGGCTCAGTGAAAGGAAACCCTTTTCGTGCTTCTCTGCGGGCATAAATATCCAGCAGTTCAACGGCCACGTCCCTGGCTTTTTCGGCGGCCTTACGCCGCACCTTGCTCCATTGCTCACTGCCCAGCCGGTGCAGCGGGGCAAGTTCATCATCGGCACCAGTGTATCGGGAAATCAGGTGGAGAGAAGCAACAGGTACATAGAGTTTGGCTTCGTTGGCATATTCCAGGGTCAGAAACTCCGTGGTCTGGCCATCCACTGCCAGTGTTTCCAGCCCTCTGTATCTGCCAACCCCATGGTCAATATGAACCACGGGGGCTCCGATTCTTAACTCGGTCAGGTTGCGAATCACCTGGTCGGCACTGTGTTCGTCTTCTGTCTTCCGCCGTCTGGTCTGTTGTACTCTCTGGCCGAGCAAAAGCGCTTCCGGGATAACAGCAATTTGTTCTTCCGGTAGATACAGTCCGTTGTCCAGTAGCCCGGTACTGACCGCCAGAGCGGGCTTTTCTTTGAGAAATGCGGACCAGCCATCACACAGGTCAGGCGTTATATTATTCTGGCTCAGCAGCTCCAGGAGTACTTCCCGCCGTCCGGCACTTTCGGCGACCAGCAGGACATGATGAATGCGATTTATAAAGGTTTTGAGGTGAGCCAGTGGTTGCTCAAGCCGGGCATTAATGGTCAGTTCCGGCAATTCCTCGCGATTTAAATTAAATCGACCGGCCCTGGGTGCAACAGGCTGCTCAAACAGTGTGACTCTGGGGAAGTCGTTCAGTCTGCTGTATAGCTCCTCCGAGGGCATCAGAACCCGGGATGGCGGAAGTATTGGCCTTTGCGGATCAACACGGCGGTTGTCGTAACGTGCATGAACATCCGAATAAAAATGATCCAGCGATGAACCCACGGTGTCGTAGATCAGTATTCGGGTGTTTTGTGGCATGTAGTCGAAAAGCGTTGACGTCTCCTCAAAGAAGAGAGGCAGGTAGTATTCAATGCCCGGGCTGGCAATACCTTTGTTGATATCCTGGTAAATCGGGCATTCACGATAGTTAACGTCAAAGGTTTCCTGAAAATTACTGCGAAATAACGCTATCCCTTGCCTATCCAGGGGGAACTCATGCCCCGGTAGCAGTTGTATCTCCTCAACCGTTTCAATGGAGCGTTGCGTTTCAGGATCAAACGTTCTCAGTGACTCTATCTCGTCATCAAACAGGTCGACCCGATAGGGCGTGTCAGCCCCCATGGGAAAAATATCAACAATCGAGCCACGGATAGCGAACTCGCCATGTTCCATCACTGAGTCCACACAGCGGTATCCGGCCTGTTCAAACTGGCCCCGGCGTTCATCAATGATAAACCGGGTGCCCGGTTGCAACGACAGGCAGCTGCCCAGCAGATAGTTCTTCGGACACAGGCGGTGCAACAGCGTCGTCACGGGCACAATCAGAATTTTTTTTCGGCCACGGTTGTCGGTCAGGGGAAGGTGGTAGAGCGTTGACAGTCGCTGGGAAATAATATCCTGATGGGGTGAAAAGGTATCGTAGGGCAGTATTTCCCAGTCCGGCATTTGCTGAACATGGATGTTGGCTTCTTCAGCAAGGAAGAAGGCCAGCTCTTCTTCCAGCCGGTTTGCTGATGAACTGTCCGGCGTAATAATCATCAGCGGCTGGTTGTCCGATACCGCAGCACAGGAAATGGTCAAGGCAGGCCCGGCTTTCGCGAGATTTCCCCACTGAAGCTTGTCGCCGGGGTGGGTTGGCAGAGGAATAGTGTGTTGAAACATGAAAATCCTGAAGGCTCTCCTGATTTACCCCAAATACAGATATAAGTAGTTAACCAAATGAAATCATATATTTCTGACTAAGTTGTCAGTCACTCTGCGGCGTTGCAACTCCGGTCACATAGCTACGGCTATGCTCCCTACGTTGCGCCTTGCATAGCAACTGCCCACTTAGCCAGAAATATACGATTCCATTTGGCCAACTACTTAAGTGGTGGATTGTAGCGGTTGTGATCCTGTTCTCCCAGTATTGCCAGCGGGAAATGGTGGAATAAGGAGGAAAATCAAAGGCAGAAAGATTGGCGGTGTTAATGTTTGATAATCTTTGTTGCCTCGAACACCATCAACAAGGATAATACCAACAGAACATAAGTCCCAAATAAGGGATTGTATTTAAAACAGAAATAATAAACGGGAATTTATCGTGGTAGCAGATCGTTTTCAGGACTGGAAAGAGCGTGAAGCACTGGCTGAGTCAATGATCCCTCTGATCGGCAAGCTGTATAGAAATCACCATGTTGTCACGTCTGTGTTTGGGCATCCCGTCATTAACCGCTCCGTAATCAGCTTGCTGAAAGCGCACAAGTTTGTTCGACAGATTGAGGACAATGGTCTCTCTGTCCGTGAGACTTACCCTGTGCTGGAAATTCTGGCAGGCCTTGATCTGGGGCCATCCCGTATTGATATTGGCAAGCTGGCCGTTGGCTACCGGGCGGAAGCAGCAGGCCTGTCACTGGAAGAGTACGTTACCGGTCAAGTAGCGTCAGTGACTAATGGCCATAAACAGACCCTGGGCCCGGGTCAGGATGTCGTATTGTATGGCTTTGGCCGGATTGGCCGTTTGATGGCCAGAATCCTCATTGAGCGCGCGGGCAGTGGCTCTGGTATTAACCTGAGGGCCGTGGTTGTCAGGCCCGGCGGTGCAGGCAATGATCTTCAGAAGCGGGCAAGCCTGTTGCGTCGCGACTCGGTTCATGGCTCTTTCCAGGGCACTATATCTGTTGATGAAGAGAATAAGGTTATCTATGCCAACGGTGTGGCCATTCAGGTCATTTATTCCAGCAGCCCGGATTCCATCGATTACACCCGGTATGGCATTAACAATGCCGTGATTGTCGACAACACCGGTAAATGGCGTGATAAAGAGGGATTGAGCCTGCATTTGCAATCAAAGGGAGTATCCAGGGTCCTGCTGACAGCACCGGGAAAAGGGGATATCAAGAATATTGTTTATGGGGTAAATCATAACGATATTGAGCCGGAAGATCAGATTCTTTCCGCCGCCTCCTGTACCACTAACGCGATCACACCGGTGCTGAAGGCCATTAATGATGAGTTTGGTGTTGAACACGGTCATGTAGAGACGGTTCACTCTTACACCAATGACCAGAATCTGATTGATAATTACCACAAGGGTGAGCGTCGTGGACGCAGCGCTGCACTGAATATGGTCATTACCGAAACCGGGGCAGCGAAAGCCGTTGCCAAGGCGTTGCCTGAACTTGAAGGTAAGTTGACGGGGAATGCTATTCGGGTGCCGACCCCGAATGTTTCCCTGGCCATCCTTAACCTGTCCCTGGACAAGGCCACCACCGTTGAAGAGCTTAATCGCTTTATCAGGGAGACCTCACTGTATTCCAGCCTTCAGAAACAGGTGGATTACGTCACCTCTGTTGAAGCAGTTTCCAGTGATTTTGTGGGTAGCCGTCGAGCTGGCGTTGTGGATGGGCAAGCCACTATTGTTGACGGCAAACGCTGTGTGCTTTATGTCTGGTATGACAATGAGTTCGGTTACAGCTGTCAGGTCAACCGGATACTTCAGTTTATGTCTGGTGCGATGTACCCGTCGGTTCCATAAAACACTCGTTTGTCAGTAGTGATGAACACTTCACAGAGTGACTGATTAGTGGTTCGGCTAATCAGTCACTCTGTAGATCCTGCCTTTTTCATATCTTATCCCGATTTACCATTACGACCTGCGAACATTGATATGGGTCAACAATGAGTGAGATTGGTCGTCCTCTAAATTGTAACCATTCTCATTTGCGTATATATTCAGATCAATTGACATTTTGTCAGGCAGCAACCATTCCACACTAAAACCCCGACAAAAAAACAGGTTCTGGCCCTGGCAGATGATTTAGGTGCAAATATCTGGGTCATTTTTGCGAGTTATTACCTGCTTTGCAGAAAAAACGCGTACAAAACTGACTTTATGATGCCTGTGGAGAAGATGTACATGAAGGTGACATTGGGTGAACTGAAAACCGGTGAATGTGGCCGGGTAACCGCTTTTGCGGATGCTGGCAGTGCTTACCGGCGGAAATTGCTGGCAATGGGCCTGACGCCCGGAACCCGGTTCACGGTTTGTCGTGTTGCGCCATTGGGGGACCCAATCCAGTTGGAAGTCAGGGGTTTCCAATTATCGATTCGAAAGGATGAAGCCGCTGTTGTAGAGGTTTCCAGAGCATGAAAAAACACGTTGTTGCAATTGTCGGAAATCCTAACTGTGGTAAAACAACGCTGTTTAACGCGCTGACCGGTGCCCGGCAGCGGGTTGGCAACTGGCCAGGAGTTACTGTGGAAAAACGCAGTGGTTTTTATACCTTTGCTGATAACGCCATAGAAGTGGTTGATCTGCCCGGAACCTACTGTCTTGATGTGGTTGACAGTGACGTTTCTCTTGATGAAAAGGTGGCGCGGGATTATATCCTGAAGCGAGAAGCGGATTTAATTATCAATATTCTTGATGCTTCAAATATTGAAAGAAATTTGTACCTGACCACTCAATTGCTGGATATGGGTGCTCCGGTCATCGTTGTGCTCAATATGATGGACGTTGCCAGGGAAAAGGGCATGGACATTGATATTGACAAGCTGGCTGAGGAACTCGGCTGTCCGGTGCTGCCCCTGGTTGCCAGCAAGTCAGGCAATATTAAAGCCTTTTTACAAAATATTAATGATTTTCTGAATAATGGTATTTCCGTAGCCCCGCCATTGAACCTTGGTGAACAGCTGGAACAGGCCATTGCCGTTATTGAATCGACCCTTGAAGCGTCTGTGAACCTTGATAGTCCTCTGTCCCGACGCTGGTATGCCCTGAAGTTACTGGAAGGTGACACTGTGCCTCTGCCGGAACTGACCTGGCAGGTGGTCAATGAGGCTACCCGGCAGCGTCATATCATTGAGGCTGCCCTTGAGGAAGATCTGGACATAATTCTGGCCAGTCGACGTTACGATGTGGTTGGTCAGCTTATGGAGTCAGTGATTCGTGAGCGGGGCGTGGTCAGTCACCGGCTGAGTGAATCCATTGATCGTGTGGTATTGAACCGGGTGCTTGGGTTCCCCATTTTCCTGGGTGTCATGTATCTGATGTTCATGTTCACCATTAACTTCGGCAGTGCCTTTATCGACTTTTTCGATATCTTTACCGGGACTCTGCTGGTGGACGGACTGGGCCACTGGCTGAACTCGGTTGGTGCTCCCGCCTGGGCAGTGACGTTACTGGCGGACGGTGTGGGTGGTGGTATCCAGACTGTATCGACATTTATCCCGGTGATTGCTTTCCTGTTTCTGTTTCTTTCCATACTGGAAGACTCGGGATACATGGCCAGGGCTGCTTTTGTCATTGACCGACTCATGCGCTTTCTGGGGCTTCCGGGCAAAGCCTTTGTTCCCATGCTGGTGGGCTTTGGCTGCAACGTGCCTGCGATTATGGCAGCACGGACACTGGACAATGAAAAGGACCGGCTATTGACCATCTCCATGGCTCCCTTTATGTCCTGCGGTGCCCGATTGCCGGTGTACGCGCTGTTTGCCGCTGCCTTTTTCCCGGAGTCCGGCCAGAATGTGGTGTTTATTTTGTATCTGGTGGGTATCCTGGCGGCAATATTTACCGGGTTGATTCTCAAGCAGAGCATCCTTAGTGGCGACAGTTCGCCGTTTATTATGGAGTTGCCCAATTACCATTTGCCATCGGTGACTCAGGTCATGTTACGCACCTGGGATCGTCTCAAGGCTTTTATCCTGCGTGCAGGCAAAGCGATTGTGATGGTGGTGGTCGTGCTGAACACCCTGAATGCTATTGGTACCGATGGCTCTTTCGGTCACCAGAACACTCAGAGCTCCATGCTCAGCAAGATTGGCCAAACCATTACCCCGATATTTTCCCCCATGGGCATGACGGAAGAAAACTGGCCAGCGGCTGTGGGACTGTTTACAGGTATTCTGGCGAAAGAAGCCGTTGTGGGTACGCTTGACTCAATGTACGGTGCTATTGCCGCGTCTGAAAACGCTGACACCGAGAGTGAAACGACGTTTGACCTGTTGGCAGGCTTGCAGGAAGCCGTTGCCACTATTCCAGCCAATCTGAGTGGTTTAAGTGGCACACTGGCAGATCCTCTGGGTGTCGAAGTTGGCGATCTGACCGATCTGGAGGCGGTTGCTGAAGAGCAGGCAGTCAAAGTCAGCACATTCTCTGTTATGGCTGGCCTGTTCCCCAGTCATGCTGCAGTCATTGCCTACTTATTGATGATCCTTCTTTATACTCCCTGCGTAGCAGCATTGGGTGCTATTTACCGGGAAACCACCCTGGGCTGGACGCTGTTCATTTCCGGATGGACTTTCTTCCTTGGCTATGCCGTTGCCACTATTTATTACCAGTTGTCGCTGGTATCTGTGCAGCCTGGCGAAACGCTGCTTTGGGTGGTATCGATCATGCTGATGATGTTTATTGTGGTTACCTTGATGAAACGCATGGGAGCCTCAGTACTGCAAGGGCGGATGGATGTCAGCCCGCAATGACATCGTAAACGCAAAGCGTGGCCAAAAGCACCCTCAGTGCTTTTGGCCATTAACCGGAACCTGACAGGCGCTGACCATGCTGATCAAAATCCGCGATTATTTGAAACAGCAGAAAGTGTGCTCTCTGGCTGACCTCAGTGTGAAATTCAATACCACACCTGAGGCCATGAGAGGGATGCTCTCACACTGGCTAAGGAAAGGTCAGTTGAGCTGTGAACAGCCGGGTTGCTTTGTGGCCTGCAAAAAGGGGTGTGTTTCCTGTGACCCTGCCGAGTTGGAGATCTATCGCTGGCAGGGAAAGTCTCAACATATTCCATTGAGTCTTATCGGCTGACGGACTTTCACAGCATATTTGCTGTTCCTGCGTAAACAATCTCTGTACCCCTGAGCTCCTTTACCATTACATCATCATGATATAGTTGGCGTTTTTTACATAACGCTGGTCTGCTTCTTCGCCATTTTAATAGTCAAACAGATGTTTAATTATTATCACCCCGTAAAATGATGGAACTTTCGAAACAAACGATAGTCCAATAAAAATAAAATCCACAGATTTTCAGTTTTCTGAAAAGTTTCTTATGGAGTAGGAGATAGACTATGAATATTGACGCTATACACGGAGCTCCTCGGGGGAATCAATTTGTTCCACCAGTTGTAATGAAAGGGCGTGCATTTGGAATGACAGTTGCTGAGCAGCTTAGAGAATCCCTTGATTTACAAAATATAGATGAGGGTGAGCTTGATTCTATTCTTTTTGAAGGATCTGTGAAATCAGATACTGCTGATGAAGGTTTTGTTCTGGTGGCAGGAAAAGATACGCTTCTGAGGCTGCAGGGTAAAAACCCTGAAGTGTTTGCTGGATTATACAATGCCAGCCCCGTTCCTGAACCATCAGAAAGTGTCTTTTCAAGAGTATGTACCCTTGTAACTGATATTATTTCTGCCTATCTGAACACAGGACAAAGTTAATTGATTAAGTCCCCGGCTTTTAAGGTTAAGTGGGCTGAACTTGATAAAGAAAAACAGGTGTCTGGTAAAGATCGTTGGCCTTAAGCGTCTTTACCGGCACTCTGCCTGATAAACTGAAGGTGTGGGTAAGTAACCAGCAACCAGGTGGCATTTGAGGAATCAATTCTCTTTCAACACGTTCCATCGCTCCGGGATACAAATAGCAAACAACAAGGCCGACGTTACCAGGGGCTGCCTGGAAGAAATCCGCTCTTATAACATCGATCCCGTACCTTGCCTCAGTAAACAGGGCTGGAACCGGAGAACGTTCCCAGGCCTCAATTTTTTTGTCAGGGTATTTTTCTCTTAAAATGGGAATCAGGTGTCCCCAGCCACAACCAAGTTCCATAACATGACCGGACACGTCATCTGGAAGGATATCTCTGATCGCCGCCCTGACTTTTCGCGAGGTGGGAGTAGGGCCAATGCCCAGGCGCAGGGTCCAGAAGAGAACAGAGCCGGTGATCAGACCGGCTGCCACCAGAAACGCGGTGGTCATTATTAATGAGTTCAATTATGCGTTAATCTTCAACACGTTCCCAGGTTTGCGAACGGCCAATCAGCGCGAACCCGATATAACCACGGACTTCCAGTTTACTGCCATCTTCCAGCACTTTCATGTTAGCGCTGTAGACTTTCCCGGATTCAGGATCGACGATTTTTCCATCATCATATTTGCTGCCTTGCTTTTTCATGCCCCAGAGTATGGTCATGCCCTGAACTTTCTGATCCTTGAGCTCGCCCTGGCACTGGTCACAAATGCTGTCCTGTTTGGCAGGGTCAAGAATCTGTGTCACTTTGCCAGACAGTTTGCCATTCTCCTCGAAGATTGTGACATAACTTTTTGCTTTACCCGTGCTGTCATCAATGGTTTTCCATAGCCCCAGGGGCGAAGCCGCCAGGCTGAACGAGGACAGGCAGAGGGACAACAATCCAGCGCCCAGGGCGCGTTTTCTCGGGAACATGCGAGGGAGTCTCCAAAACCCCGGAATTTTCCGGCGTTTATTGTAATCATTCCATTGTGGTGTCATTCAGGTAGAACAGTTTGCCCCGGACACTTCTGCGAAATTCAGAAGGCGTGAGCTGGTAGCGACGTTTGAACAATCTGGAAAAATAATCAGCGTCGGCATATCCCACCTGCAGGGCAATTTCGGCAATGCCCAGGTTGGTATTCTTTAATAGATCGCTGGCCTGATCAAGCCTGATTTTGCGGACATACTCCATTGGCGGGGAACCGGTGGCCTGTTGAAAGCGACGATTCAGTGTCCGGGCATTCAAGCCCGACAGTCTGCCAAGGGCAGCCAGAGAGATTTCACTGGCGAAGTGATGGTGGATAAAGTCCTGCAGGGAGACGATCACTTCATCCTGGTGGGTTGTGGCATGATCTTCAGCAAAATAAGTGTCTTTGAAGGGCTTTCTGATTTCATGGGAAAACTGCTGTTCAACCTTTTGGGCGATGGACTCGCCAAACGCTACGCCAATCATGTGCACCATCAGGTCAGCGACCGAATTGACACTGCCAGCGCAATAAATACGACCTGCCCGGGTGATCAGGTGATTGGGTTTGAACTCAATATCCGGGAAAAAACGTTGCAGTTTTTCCATGTAAAACCAGTGGGTTGTGGCTGGTTTTTGATCCAGAAGCCCGGTTTCTGCCATAAACGCCACCCCGGTACCAGCTGCGGCAAATACGGCACCGGCATCGTGTTGGTGTTTTAACCATGCAATGATTTCCGGGTGTTTCCTGACCACCGGAATCGGGTTGCGCCAGAGCGCAGGAACCAGAATCAGATCACCATAGCCACTCTGTTTAAAGGTTCTGTCCGGTGTCAGTCTCAGGCCGCCAGTGGTGGTGATGGGGGCGGGCGTACTGGCACAGAAATGAACTTCAATACTTTTTTTATTGGCTGACAGTCGGGTGTAGGTCATTGCCGCTTCCAGCATCTCAAGGGGTAATGTCACACTGGTACTGATCATATGCTCCACCATAGGGATCAGTACCCGGTTTAACTGGATTGGGGGGGATTGTTGGAACATTGGCGTAAAACTGCTCAGTGATGTGTCTTTTTTGTCCGTATTCGTGTCTTTTTCATCCAGTTAAGTTTATCACGAAATCATTAAACTAGTGCCAACTTCATTTAATTCTTAATTTGCATTCATAACAACCTGATCGCTACTCAGAGTGGCGCATCATTCAGTTGTTATACAGGAGTGTGGTTTGTCCAGATTACCCGTTATTGTTGCTCAAGGTGGGGTCAGCCCAGCTGGAAGAACCTCTGGTTTTCATGGCTACCGTCGTTTGGTGCTGGAATGCCTGAGTGACCGGTCGCAGCACGAAACCCTTGCTGCGCTTCGCACGCTGAGAAATCTGCCACAAGACAGCAGTCGGGAAGATATTCTGTCGGGAACATTGATTCGCCGGCTGGAAAACAACCTGTTTAATCCGCAAGCCATTCCTTTTCATCAGGCCATTCAGGCGGAGTCCGGATCGGAAATTATTCTGAAGGGCCGTCGTTTACCCAATCCACTGCCGGATGGCTGGCAGTTAGAAAAACTGGAAGATGGCCAGATCAAGGTGAAAATCGAAGTCGGCCAGCCGTTAATGATTCCTTCCATCCGTGAATCACTGGTCAATGCCGCGGGTCAGCTGCCCAGCGGGTTTGCCCCGGAAAAGCTGTACCAGTCCCGGAACCACCCCAGGTCACTGACAATGACGGTGTTCGGTGCATCCGATGCGATTTATTCTTCCGGTATGGACTGGCCTGCGGTCAAGCAGAAGCTAAGCCCTGAACAGGTTGCGGTCTATTCCGGCAGTGCCATGAGCCAGCTGGATTTTAACGGCAATGGCGGTTTGCTTCAGTCCCGTTTGCTGGGAAAGCGGGTCACTTCCAAACAGTGTCCACTGGGTTTTGCCGAGATGTCGGCGGATTTTATCAATGCCTATATCCTTGGTTCTCTGGGTGGCACGGGTACCAGTATGGGAGCCTGTGCTACCATGCTTTACAATCTGGAGCAGGCTGCTGCTGACATTCGCAGTGGCCGTCGTCGTCTGGTGATTGTGGGCAACAGTGAAGCGCCAATTACCCCGGAAGTCATGGAAGGTTATTCCACTATGGGGGCTTTGACCACGGATGCAGCACTGCGGAAACTCGATGGTCTGTCGGATTCTGACCATCCGGACTGGCGCAGAGCCTGTCGCCCATTTGCCGACAATGCCGGTTTCACCATTGCCGAATCCAGCCAGTTTCTGGTGTTGATGGATGACGAACTGGCCCTTGAGTGTGGCGCACAGATCCTGGGATCGGTGGCGGATGTCTTTATTAATGCGGATGGTTTCAAGAAGTCTATTTCTGCCCCGGGAGCCGGTAATCATTTGACCGTGGCCCGGGCTGCCGCCCTGGGCAGGGCCATTGCTGGCGAAGACGCCCTTCGTTACCGGAGTTTTGTTCAGGCCCATGGCACAGGAACGCCACAGAACCGGGTGACCGAGTCACAGATTCTCAGTGAAACCGCAAAAGTGTTTGGTATGGAAAGCTGGCCGGTGGCTGCGGTTAAAAGTTACCTTGGTCATTCCATCGGCGCAGCGGGTGGTGATCAGATTATGGCGACACTCGGCGTCTGGAAGCATGGATTTATTCCCGGTATCAGAACGATCAATGGCCTGGCTGAAGACGTTTATTCGGAAAAACTCAATATTCTGCTGAATCACCTGGAAACCGGGGCTGATCAGATGGATCTTGCCCTGATTAATGCCAAGGGTTTTGGTGGCAACAATGCCACAGCCCTGCTGCTCAGCCCGGAAATAACCCGAAAAATGCTGAAAGCCCGCCATGGCGATAAGGCCATGACGCAGTGGCAACAGAAAAATGAGACAGTCACCCAGCAGCAGGATGACTATGAACAGCGCTGCCAGAGCGGTGAAGCAAACCCCATTTATCAGTTTGGTGAGGGTGTGCTGGACGGTTCTGACCTGACGTTTACGGAAAAACAGGTAAATGTTCCGGGCTATGGAAAGGCGCTAGATCTGGAGATGGAAAACCCGTTCTGGCAGTTTAATCGATAACATCCTGGGGGCTGCCCTCAGTGATTCGCTCATTTCTGTGAAGTTGCGAGACAACGCAATCTATTCGTTTTAAAGTGCTTGCAAACCTATCAATTCAGTGGCGTACAGGTGAGCCATTATGTTTAAGCACTTATTACTGATTTTGCTGATGTCCGGGTTCGTGATCACCCGGGCCTCAGGTGAATCTTTACCGGGCAGATTTAACGTTGAGCAACCACAGTCAACGGTAGTGACGCTCTACAGTGATAAAGCCCTGGTCAGCCAGAGGTTCGATACCCGACCCGATGGGCTGGGCAGTCTGAAGATTGTCGGTCTGCCGATCAACCGGCTTGATGGCAGTCTTAATCTTGAATACGTCGATGGTGATACTGTTTACCGGCCTGATGACGTTTTCTGGCATCAGGGCGGCCTGGGTCGCGATAATTACTACCGGAATCTGCTTGGCAAAAACGTTGAACTGTTTGGTGGCGGCCTCAACGTTGCCATTCAGGGAAAACTGGTCAGCTACCAGCAGGGAATCGGGCTGGTGGAAGGCAACAATGGCCGTCAGTATTTGATTGATTATCATGATCCCCAGGGGTTGAGGATACTGTCACTGACCGCTTCGGAGATTCAGGGAGAAAATCTCCAGTATGTAAAGGCGGATTTTGGCCAGCAGCCGGTGAGTGGTTCCCTGAAGCTCTCGTATATTACGCCTCAATTAAGCTATGACAGTCATTATCGGTTAACGCTTTTATCCCACAACCAGGGACGTCTGGAATTAAAAACGCTGCTAACTAACAGTGCCAATATCAACTTCGATCAGGCAACCATTCGCCTTGTGGCTGGTGGTGAGGGGGGCGTTGCCGAGTTTTACCAAAAGAACCGGATGCTTAAAGCCTCGGCGATGGCAGATACCGTTGACTACGGGGAACGTGTCGGTGAAGTGTTGCTGACCACCTTACCAAAGGACACCGTTCTTCCCGCCAATAGCAGACAGCTGATGGATCTTTTCTCAGAACCACTGCATCTTGAAAAGCTGTATACCCTTGACGTATATGGCCGCTCCACCGGTGGCAGAACGGCCACGGTTGAACGACCCAGGCTGACCTGGAAATTTGCGGCCCCCCTGGATCTCCCACCTGCACAGGTTCGTCTGTATGAACAGGATCCGGAGGGTGGCTATATCATCAGTGGTCACTCATGGTTACCCAAAACCACGGCAGGAGACAGTGCCTGGTTGACCATGGGAGAAGCGTTGGCCGTTCGTGTTGAGCGTAACCGTCTTGATCTTGAACAGAAGAGTGATAAAGAGCTGGTGGTAAAATGGCAGGCAACGGTCTCTAATGACCAGCAAGACAGTATTACGCTGTTGTTAAGAGAGCGTGACAGCAACCTGATAAAGTTCGACAGTGTCAGGGGAGCCACGCTGGAAAAGCCGGATCAGCTTCGTGTTGAGGTGGCTGCCGGTACCCGCAAAACCATACATTATACGACTAAATACCGTCGTTGATGACAGGAGGTTGGTTTGCGCTATTCATCCATTGTTGTTCTGACCGGTGCGGGTATCTCCGCCGAGTCTGGAATCAGAACATTCCGGGCCAGTGACGGGCTCTGGGAGAATCATCCTGTTGACGATGTGGCAACCCCTGAAGGCTACGCCCGAAACCCCGCACTGGTACAACGCTTTTACAACGACCGAAGGCGGCAGCTGAACTCAGTCAAACCAAACCGTGCTCACCAGGTACTTGCCGCGTTTGAACGTCATTTCTCCGGAAGTTTTCTTCTGGTGACGCAAAATGTTGATGATCTCCATGAGCGGGCAGGGAGCAACCGGCTGATTCACATGCATGGTGAATTATTGAAAGTTCACTGCCAGGAGACAGGGCAGGTTTTTTATTGGGATCAGGATGTTACCGTCGACACTCCCTGTGAATGCTGCGGTGTTGCCGGTAATCTTCGTCCACATATTGTCTGGTTTGGTGAGATGCCTTTACGGATGGATGAGATTTATCAGGCACTGTCCGTCTGTGATCTCTTTGTTTCCATTGGTACGTCAGGAAACGTCTATCCCGCTGCCGGGTTCTTTCAGGAGGCTGCTGCTGCAGGAGCAAAGACGGTTGAATTGAACCTTGAGCCGGGTAATCACGCCTCTTTGTTTGATGAACAGTATTACGGGGCGGCTACCGAAGTGGTTGACCGTTTCTTCAGTTCGCTGTTGTGATATGGGTTTGGGAAACTTAATGCAGAAAAATTGGTCTGATGCAGAAATATATTTCTGCTTGAGAACCAGAAAATGTTACCTGACAATGTTGCTAATCTCTCTCTTGCTGAACTATCGACATATCGTCATAGTCAGGATCCTGGGCTTGTGCAAGAACAAGTCCGTAAGGCGCAAGAAGCGCTTGCCTTTTTTAAATATCAAAGAGTTCTGGAAGCTGAAGATGTAGATACTCTTAAAACTTATATAATAAATTCAGGTGAGTCTGAAATAACCGGAACTGAATCACTGCAAGAATTATCAGCAAGAGTAATCAGAAGGGCATTACTTGATGTGTCAATGATTTCAATCGACGCCAAGAGCCTGGGGCTTCCTGTTTCATGTCATCGACAAATACAACCGAGCTTATTATCTGGTCATCATGGTAAGTTAGTTGATGATAAATTAAAAAGTCTATTACGTCTGTTTAGACCATTTCATAAAGAACCAGGCATAAATTTATCTTATATTGAATTCCTATTTTATATTCGTTCACTTAGTCGGGAAATCTATGAAGATGATCCTATTGAGAATTTTTTCAGGGAGGTTGTATTTATGGGCCATACGGAAGCAGCAAAATGGGCGTTGAAGGCAGGTGGGCCGAAAGTTGAGAAAATAATTCCGGAAGTCCGCAGTGAAGCTGCTAAGTCAGCGGATTTTACTGTCGCACAGACGCTGTTAAAGCTAGGCATCAGCACGTTTACTCAAGAGGAAAAAGATCACTGTCTGAGACGTTCGATGGCTGTGGAGACTCCTGCTGAGAATATCAAAGCCTGGATTGAATTCGGTGGCCGAATAGACGACAAGTTTCTGGATGATAAGTTAAGGTACGCTGCAGAAAATAATCTTTTCCAGGTTGGGGAATACGATAAGGTATTGGCGCGGTTTTATCCTGAGGACAAACTTAACCAAAATTTAATGGCGGCAGTATCTGACGAGGATCTGACCCAGGCAAAACAATGGCAGCTGTTGGGAGGGAAAGCAGCCACATCAGAAATTGAAGAGCGTATTGAACACCATTACAAGAACAATCCATTACGGATACTGTCGTACAGGTGTTAATGGTTGTGCTACCTGTAAGTTGTATATCTGAGCTCGGCGGCACTCTTAGGGAAAACATTAAGCGCTTACTCCCAGCTTCGGGAGGTTGAAGACGAAGCCACGAAGAACACAAAGAAGAGATTTTCTTTTCCTTCGTGTTCTTTGCCGTGAAAGAAAATTGCCACGGAGGCACAGAGACACGGAGGAGAGAAAAAAGCTTTTCCTCTGTGTCTCCGTGACTCTGTGGCTAAAGCTTCCATGACAGAGGGTGAGAAACCATCGTCATGAAAATTTGTGTACTTCATGTTTCCATGTTTATTTTTTCGGACATTTTGTACAAATTATTAATGAATTCATATGAGAACATACCTTTACTAATACAATAGCGAATCAATGGGGTAATCGGTTTTAAATTTTGACAGAATTTGGTTACGATTGCATAACCATTTTTACATTCATAAGCTGAACTTGGTGTAGCTACATGCATGAGAGGCAACGCATCTTTGCATGATTGAAGCTTTTTCCCGAATAGCTCACCATCAAATGCAAAAGAAATTTTCCTTTCTATCTCATCTGATACAAAATAACCCTTAGGCGTATAAAGTTTTTTTTCCCAGAGATCCCATCTCCAATTATCGGGGTTGTCAGGATTTTTTGAAGCGGTACTGATCCTCGAATCTTGCGGTGCTGACAATGAATAATGCTTTATCAAATAATCACTCAATGGTTGGACAACTTGTTTGGGTGTGCAGCCTAATTCTAAAGCGGCATTTTCAATACCATCATCAGCCGTTTTGATAATTTTTGTTACAAAATCATTAAATTTCCCCTGATCCTCTTCACTTATTGCAGTTGCATAAGAGTTGAAATCTGGTGATTGTGGCAGGCGATAACTTCCTGGTGGGTTCAGCATTGAAAGACCTTCCTCGCTAATTAGAAGTAGATGTTAAGTAGCTAACCATATGAAATCATATATTTCTGACTACTTGTTCAGGCACTCTGCTTCGTTACAACTCCGGTCACATAGCTACGGCTATGCTCCCTCCGTTGTGCCTCGCATAGCACCTGCCCAAGTAGCCAGAAATATATGATTCCATATGGCCAGCTACTTAACATTCGAATGGTGAAGAGTAATGAATCATTCAGAAACTCTTACTGATACACTCTTACCTAATCGGACTGTTTGACACGAAAATCGTTCCCTCTTTAAAAAATTATTTATCCAGCAAGATAGCCCATTGCCTCTTCCAGGCCATTAATGGTCAGCGGGAACATTTTGCCTTCCATCTGCTCATCAATCAGTCGTGTTGATGAGGTATATTGCCAGGCATGTTCCGGGGAGGGGTTCAGCCATGCGACCCGGTCAAAGTGCGCTTTCAGCCGTGACATCCAGACCTGACCGGCCTCTTCATTGAAATGTTCGACACTGCCGCCGGGTGAGGTAATTTCATAGGGAGACATAGCGGCGTCGCCCACAAAAATCACCCGGTAATCCTTGCCGTAGCGGTGAATCACATCCCAGAGGCTGATGCGCTCCTGCTGGCGACGACGGTTATCCTGCCAGACACTTTCATAGAGATAGTTATGGAAGTAATAGAACTCAAGGTGTTTAAACTCGGTTCGGCAGCAGGCAAACAACTCCTCACACAGGCGAACGTAATCGTCCATTGAGCCGCCAATATCCATGAACAGCAGCACTTTCACGGCATTATGGCGTTCAGGCACCATCTTGATATCCAGCATACCCTTGCTGGCGGTTGAGCGGACGGTATCGTCAAGATCCAGCTGGTCTGCTGCCCCCTGGCGGGCAAAGCGGCGTAATCGGCGCAGTGCCATTTTCATATTGCGGCTGCCGAGTTGCTCGTTATCATCCAGGTTTTTAAACTCCCGCTTATCCCAGACTTTGGTGGCTTTACGGTGTCTGGATTGATCCTGACCAATCCGAATGCCGGAAGGGTTATAGCCATAAGCGCCAAACGGTGAGGTTCCGCCGGTGCCAATCCATTTATTACCGCCCTGGTGACGACTTTTCTGTTCCTCCATTCTCTGTCGGAATGTATCGAGTAATTCCTGGAGGTTTTTCATGCCCTGGATGTTTGCCTTGTCATCATCGGACAACTGTCGGATAAACGCCTGCCTTAACCATTCTTCAGGTATCAGTGCTTCCAGTATGTCATCCATGGCGTCAAGGTCGTTGAAAAAAGCCTGGCAGGCTTTATCAAACTTGTCGTAATGCCTTTCATCCTTGACCAGAATGGTTCGCGCTAACTGGTAAAAGCCTTCCTGATCGGCGTAGATCAGTTTTGCATCCAGTGCTGCCAGCAGGTCGAGATATTCCCGGGTGGTGGCAGGTACACCAAATGCCCGGACGGTTGCAAAAAAATTGGTCAGCATGGTGAGTCCTCAGGCCGGTTAACCGCGTCGGCTCATAAAGGCCAGCCGTTCCAGCAGATGGACATCCTGCTCATTTTTCACCAGCGCTCCATGCAGCGGGGGAATGGCACTTCTGGTATCACGGTTTTGAAGAATATCTGCCGGGATATCGTCGGAATTGAGCAGTTTCAGCCAGTCGATCAGCTCGGAAGTCGAGGGCTTCTTCTTGAGACCGGGGATCTCCCTGAGTTCGAAAAATACCTGAAGGGCCTCATCGACCAGTTTTTTCTGCAGGTCAGGAAAGTGTACCCGGACAATTTCCCTCATGGTTTCTGCATCAGGAAAGCTGATGTAATGAAAGAAGCAGCGTCTTAAAAACGCATCGGGCAGCTCTTTCTCGTTGTTACTGGTGATAATGACTATAGGGCGTTGTCGGGCTTTTATCTGTTGTTGGGTCTCGTAAACATTGAACTCCATCTTGTCCAGCTCTTGCAGCAGGTCATTGGGGAATTCAATATCTGCCTTGTCTATCTCATCGATCAGCAAAACCGACTGCTGGTCTGACTCAAAGGCTTCCCAGAGTTTGCCTTTGACAATGTAATTGCTGATATCGTGCACCCGCTCATCACCCAGTTGCGAGTCTCGAAGGCGGGATACCGCATCGTATTCGTAGAGCCCCTGCTGGGCCTTGGTGGTGGATTTGATATGCCATTGCAGCAGCTCTTTGCCCAGGGAACGGGCCACCTGTTCTGCCAGCATGGTCTTGCCGGTGCCGGGTTCCCCTTTAATAAGGAGAGGGCGTTGTAACGTTACGGCAGCATTGACGGCCATTTTCAGGTCATCGGTAGCGATATACTGGTCGGTACTTTCAAAGCTCATAAGGCAGTTATCTTCTTTTTATTCGGAAATACGCAATACAACAGACGTGTTTCTCTTATTTATCGTGCATCAGGTTGTGGGTAAGGGTAACGCAAAAGGGAGGAGGATGGATAGTCATCGGCTGTTGTCAGGGGTGATCTTTTCAGTTGATGAATGCAAACAGTAATACCATCCTGGATGGCAGGTATTGAAAAGTTGGAAGCCCGCCTTCCCAGCAATGTGAAAACGGTTCTTGAGTCATGATGGAAGGGAAGAGGTTATTGGCCTTATTTTCTCTTCTTTTTTCTACTTTTTGGTTTACCTGTTTGCTTTACTGAATGTCCTTCGTTAGTTAAGTCACAGTGATCTTGCCATCCTTTATCGGCAGTAACATATCGCTCACCTGCCCCCCGCGTTTGAGTAAGTGATACAGAGCCATGCTGCTGTGCCAGGATGTCTACCCTGATCTTTATTTGATCAATACATCGTTTTATTGAGTCCGGGCTCCCAAGCTGGGTAACCGGGATTTCAATGACCTCAAATCCTGCTTTTTGCAGCAGTGCGATTTTCAGCAGAGTCGAACCATTCCTGGTTTTGAAATCACCACCCACGTAATGAGACGGCCCCTGAACTTCAATTACAACGTTGTGATCTGGCAGAAGCAGGTCAACCGGAGGTAATGAGTTCAGACTCTTTTCTTCTTCAATCTTCAAAGATGGAATAGATGATTGGAGTCGATCGCGGAATTGGGCTTGGGTTTTTGAAATGGCTGTCTGGTAATGGCGAACGACCGGACTCGCTCTGCCAAGCCAACTGGCGGCCATGATCATGATGGATTGATCATCTTCATTATCTGGCGATGTATTTTCCAGGCGAGTCAACAGGTCATCCATGTGATTTTCAAACACGTTATTTTTATTAGCATTGGAGTCTAGAACCAACCTGGCACAGCATACCATGACTCCCCAGAGAGACATCGATATATCTTGTTGAGGGAATTGAGGGTTTTCACTGATTCTGTACACAAGAGATTCGAACGTAGAAGCAACCACGTTCAACTCAACGAGCTCACCCAGTTTCGCCATGGCCCACAGCAGGTTGGCGATATGCTGAGGAATAAATTGGTCTTTCTGTGCGTTCACGAGAGGCAACAGCGCGGCCACGGCCTCTTTGAACTCTGGTGTCTGCTCTTGCCCGTTGTCCACCAGTTTCGCCATGGCCCACAGCAGGTTGGCAATGGCCTGGGCATTAAGTTGGTTTTTCTGTGCGTTCACGAGGGGCAAAAGGACGGCCACGGCCTCGTTGAGCCCTGGTGTCCACTCCAGCCCGTGGTCCACCAGTTTCGCCATGGCCCACAGCAGGTTGGGGATAGCCCGGGCTTTAAATTGGTCTTTTTGTACGTTCACGCGGTGGAAAAGTGCAGCTACCGTCTTGTTGAACGCAGGTGTCCACTCGTGCCCGTTGTCCACCAGTTTCGCCATGGCCCACAGCAGTTTGGCAATGGCCTGGGCATTAAGTTGGTTTTTCTGTGCGTTCACGAGGGGCAACAGGGCGGCCACGGCCTCGTTGAACGCCTGTGTCTGCTCCTGCCCGTGGTCCACCAGTTTCGCCATGGCCCACAGCAGGTTGGCGATATGCTGAGGAATAAATTGGTCTTTCTGTGCGTTCACGAGGGGCAGCAGGGCGGCTACGGCCTCGTTGAGCCCGGGTGTCTGCTTCTGCTCGTTGTCCACCAGTTTCGCCATGGCCCACAGCAGGTTGGCAATGGCCTGGGCATTAAGTTGGTTTTTCTGTGCGTTCATGTGGGGCAGCAGGGCGGCCACGGCCTCGTTGAATCCCTGTGTCCGCTCCAGCCCGTTGTCCACCAGTTTCGCCATGGCCCACAACAGGTTGGCGATTCCCTGGGCATTAAGTTGATTTTTCTGTGCGTTCACGAGGGGCAACAGAGCGGCCACGGCCGCTTTGAACTCTGGTGTCCACTCCTGCCTGTTGTCCACCAGTTTCGTAATGGCCCACAGCAGGTTGGCAATGGCCTGGGCATTAAGTTGGTTTTTCTGTGCGTTCACGAGGGGCAACAAGGCGACCACAGCCTCGTTGAGCCCCTGTGTCTGCGTCTGCCCGTGGTCCACCAGTTTCGCCATGGCCCACAGCAGGTTGGCGATATGCTGAGGAATAAATTGGTCTTTCTGTGCGTTCACGAGGGGCAACAGGGCGGCCACGGCCTCGTTGAGCCCCCGTGTCCGCTCCAGCCCGTTGTCCACCAGTTTCGCCATGGCCCACAGCAGGTTGACAATGGCCTGGGCATTAAGTTGGTTTTTCTGTGCGTTCACGATGGGCAAAAGGGCGGCCACGGCCTCGTTGAGCCCTGGTGCCCGCTCCAGCCCGTTGTCCACCAGTTTCGCCATGGCCCACAGCAGGTTGGCAATGGCCTGGGCATTAAGTTGGTTTTTCTGTGCGTTCACGAAGGGCAAAAGGGCGGCCACGGCCTCGTTGAGCCCTGGTGTCTGCTCCTGTCCGTTGTCCACCAGTTTCGCCATGGCCCACAGCAGGTTGGCAATGCCCTGGGCCTTAAATTGGTCTTTCTGTGCGTTCACGTGTGGCAACAGCGCGGCCACGGCCTCGTTGAACTCTGATGTCCGCTCAAGCCCGTTGTCCACCAGTTTCGCCATCGCCCAAAGCAGGTTGGCGATACCCCGGGCATCAATATTCCTGGCTTCAGTTTTTTGGCTGCAGTTAAATATTATTGCATCAATCAGCGTTGACAATAAGTGAGCTTGAGTAAGCTTAACACGCTCATCCATGGGTTTATGAAAGGCAAAAACACCCGCTGAAGTAAAAGAATGAAGTGTTGTCGTCAGGCTTCGCCAGTTCCAGCTCCGCTTTGCTGTGAAATTTTGCAGCAAACGTATTAGCTGGCTTTGTTCCGCTCGATTTAACGGTCTTTCAGCAGCTGACGTGTATTTTTTAATTAAACTGGCATATTGACCGTGATGTCTCCCATCATAGCGATGACCGAAGTAATCCGATTTACTCAACAGATCATCCATTATTTCCTGTTTGATGAGGGCATTAAAATCTTGAGCAGGGTTTACTGAACGGCACTGTAGATGTTGAAAGGAGCGTGTGCCAGAAGAATGGTAAAATTCATTGCGACCCGGTGCAGTGCGGGGGGAAATATCCCATGGTCTGACTGTGGCATGCCTATATCGTCCACGCCCTGAAGAAGAGGCATGGTTATTCGGCTGGTTGTAATTATTAACTGATCTTGTGTATTTACCACTGATACCAGCAGAACTTCTATCCATAATTATATTTCATCAATTCATGAAAATATAAAAAGCAGACTGCGGTTCTGTTCAGAAGTTCATTTTGCTGAACTGTCTATAAACACATGTGGCTGGAGAAGAACATCTACTCTGAATTGTGAGAACGGTTCCTGAGTCACGATGGCAGGGAGGCGATTACTGGCTGTTTGTTCTCTTCTTTATTTGATCAATAAATGGTTTCATTAAATCCTGGTTCAAAAGCCTGTTAACCGGGATTTCAATGACCTCAAATCCTGATTTTTGCAGCAGTGCGATTTTCAGCAGAGTCGAACCCTTCCTGGTTGTGAAATCACCACCCACGTAATGAGACGGTCCCTGAACTTCAATCACCATGTTGTGATCTGGCAGTAACAGGTCAACCGGAGGCAATGAGTTCAAACTCTTTTCTTCTTCAATCTTCAAAGAGGGCATACATGATTGGAGTTGATTGCGGAAGTCGGCCTGGGTTTTTGAAATGGCTGTCTGGTAATGGCGGACGACCAGACACGCTCTGCCAAGCCAACTTGAGGCCATGATCATGTTGGATCGATCCTCTTCATTATCTGGTGAGGTATTTTCCAGGCGCGTCAACAGGTCATCCATGTGCTTTTCAAGCACATTACTTTTATTGGTTTTGGAGACCAGAGCCAACCTGGCACAGCATACCATGACTCCCCATAGAGACATCGATATCTCTTCCTGAGAAAACTGAAGGTTCTTACTGATTCGATAGACAAGCGATTCGCACGTAGAGGTAGCCACATTCAGCTCAATGAGTTCACCCAGTTTGGCCGTGGACCACAGCAGGTTGGCAATACCCTGGGCATTAAATTGGTCTTCCTGTGCTTTCACCCGGTGCAACAGCGCGGCCACGGCCTCGTAGAGCCCTGGTGTTTGCTCCTGCCCGTTATCCACCAGTTTTGCCATGGCCCATAGCATGTTGGCGATTTCCTGTGGGTTAAAGTTAGCTTTTTGTTCGATCACGCAGGTCAACAGCGCAGCCATGGATTTGTTGAACTCTGGTGTCTGCTCGTACCTGTTGTCTACCAGTTTCGCCATGGCCCACAGCATGTTGGCGATATCCTGTGGTTTAAAGTTAGCTTTCTGTATTTTCACGTGGGGCAATAGCGTGGTCACGGCCTTGTTCAGCCCGGGTGTCTGCTGCTGCATATTTTCCACCAGTTTCGCCATGGCCCACAGCTGGTTGGCGATATCCCGGGCATTGAATTGGTCTTTTTTTGCGTTCACGCAGGGCAACAGTGCGGCTACGGCCTCGTTGAACTCTGGTGTCTGCTCCTGCCCATTGTCCACCAGTTTCGCCATGACCCACAGCAGGTTGGCAACATGCTGGGCAATAAATTGGTCTTTTTGTGCGTTCACATGGGGCAACAGGGCGGTCACGGCCTCGTTGAGTTCTGGTGTCCGCTCCTGCGTAATGTCCACCAGTTTCGCCATGGCCCACAACAGGTTGGCGATACCCTTTGGTTTAAAGTTAGCTTTCTGTACGTTCACGAGGGGTAACAGGGCGGCCACGGCCTCGTTGAGCCCTGGTGTCTGCTGCTGCGTATTTTCCACCAGTTTCACCATGGCCCACAGCAGGTTGGCGACAGCCTGAGGAATAAATTGATCTTTCTGTGCGTTCACGAGGGGCAACAGGGCGGCCACGGCCTTTTTGAACTCTGGTGTCTGCTCCTGCCCATTGTCCACCAGTTTCGCCATGGCCCACAGCATGTTGGCGATATGCTGAGGAATTAATTGGTCTTTCTGTGCGCTCACGAGAGGCAACAGGGCTGCCACGGCCTCGTTGAGCCCCGGTGTCTGCCGCTGCGTATTTTCCACCAGTTTCGCCATGGCCCACAGCAGGTTGGTGATAGCCTGAGGAATAAATTGGTCTTTCTGTGCGTTCACGAGGGGCAACAGGGCGGCCACGGCCTCTTTGAACCCCGGTGTCTGCTCCAGCCCGTTGTCCACCAGTTTCGCCAAGGCCCACAGCAGGTTGGCAATGCCCTGGGCATTAAGTCGGTTTTTCTGTGCGTCCAGGAGGGGCAGCAGGGCGGCCACGGCCTCTTTGAGCCCTGGTGTCGGCTCCAGTTCGTTGTCCACCAGTTTCGCCATGGCCCACAGCAGGTTGGCAATGCACTGGGCATTAAGTTGATTTTTCTGTGCGTTCACGAGGGGCAACAGGGCAGCTAAGGCCTCTTTGAGCCCTGGTAACTGCTCCAGTTCGTTGTCCACCAGTTTCGCCATGGCCCACAGCAGGTTGGCAATGGCCTGGGCCCAAAATTGGTCTTTCTGTGCCTTCACGTGGGGCAACAGGGCAGCTAAGGCCTCTTTGAGCCCTGGTGTCGGCTCCAGCCCGTTGTCCACCAGCTTCGCCATGGCCCACAGCAGGTTGGCAATGCCCTGGGCCTTAAATTGGTCTTTCTGTGCGTTCACATGGGGCAGCAGCGCGACAACGGCCTCGTTGAACTCTGGTGTCCGTTCCTGCCCGTTGTCCAACATTTTTGCCATTGCCCACAGCAGGTTGGCAATACCCTGGGCATCAATATCCCTGGCTTGAGGTGTTTGGTTGCAGTGAAATATTATTGCATCAAATAGTGTTGACAATAAGTTAGCCTGAGTAAGTTTAACTCGCTCATCCATGGGTTTATGTAGGGTAAAAACACCCGCTGAAGTCAATGAGTGAAGTGTTGTCGTCAGGCTTCGCCAATTCCAGCTCCGTGTTGCGGTAAAATTTTGCAGCAAACGTATCAGCTGGCTTTGTTCCGCTCGATTTAACGGTCTTTCAGCAGCTGACGTGTATTTTTTAATTAAACTGGCATATTGCCCGTGATTTCTCCCATCATAGCGATGACCGAAATGATTCGATTTACTCACCAGATCATCCATTATTTCCTGTTTAATGAGGGCATTAAAATCTTGTGCAGGGTTTACTGAACGGCACTGTAGATTTTGAGAAGAGCGTGTGCCAGAAGAGTGGTAAAATTTATTGCGCCCCGGGGCATTGCGGGGGGGAATATCCCATGGTCTGACTGTGGCATGTCTATATCGCCCACGCCCTGAAGAAGGGGCATGGTTATTCGGCTGGTTGTAATTATTAACTGATCTTGTGTATTTACCACTGATACCAGCAGATCTTCTATCCATAATTATATTTCATTAATTCATGAGAATATAAAAAGCAGACTGCGGTTCTGTTCAGAAGTTCATTTTGCTGAACGGTTTATAAACGCAAGTGGTTGGAGGAGAACATCTACTCTGAATTGTAAAAACGGTTCCTGAGTCATGATGACAGGGAGACGATTACTGGCTGTTTGTTCTCTTCTTTACTTGATCAATAAATGGTTTCATTAAATCCTGGTTACAAAGCTGGTTAACCGGGATTTCAATGACTTCAAACCCTGCTTTTTGCAACAGTGCGATTTTCAGCAGAGTCGAACCTTTCCTGGTTTTGAAATCACCATTCACGTAATGAAACGGCCCCTGAACTTCAATAATAATGTTGTGATCTGGCAGTAACAGGTCAACCGGAGGTAATGAGTTCAAACTCTTTTCTTCTTCAATCTTCAAAGAGGGCATACAGGATTGGAGTTGATTGCGGAAGTCGGATTGACGTTTTGAAACGATTGTCTGGTAATGGGGCTTGAACGGACACGCTCTGCCAAGCCAACTGGCGGCCATGGCAATGGTGGTTTGATCCTCTTCATTATCTGGGAATGTATTTTCCAGGCGAGTCAACAGGATATCC
>NZ_JBLYZG010000053.1:0-39797 GCF_049310245.1 Endozoicomonas sp. ALB115
GGCTGGCAGGGTGTTCAGGATGGCAGCAATGCCATCACGATCAACCCCTTCCATGGAATCCGGAAATATCCCACTGATCTGAGCTTTGACAAAACTGTAAATGGTTACATTACCCCGCACCGGATGGGCCAGTAACTTATTCAGGGCCTTACGCCAGTGAAAGGGCTCCAGAGTCCCGGCGCGATCCAGCCGCTGTTCAATGGGGAGCTGAGCCTCCAGCAGTTTCAGAAACTCAGCCGGTGCCTGAACCGGAATGACCGGATAACTTTTATCCGGGCTCTGGGGCAATGTCCGAATGCGAGACAAAAGACGGCCTAATGGCCCAATTGCATCGGGATGGCGGGACGAAAAGGGTTGGATCAAACCGGGGGCGGCCATAATGGATTCTGCCAAAATGGACTCAGCTTTACCGAGCTCAGCTGTTTCAGGCTCAACACTGTCAGCCTCTACACTGCCTGCTGAGCAATCACTCCGGGTATCCTGCTGCTGTTGCCAGCGCTGGAACCATCGACTCTGGTCAGGCAGTCGGTCAGCGGGCCAGATTATATGCAGCTGGCAGTGGGGCAGAGCTTTTTTCTGGCCGTAAATCCAGAGATAGGGCTCAGGTGCCAGTAGTGACTCCAGATGCCCTGCCAGGGTCGGGGTATGTTCCAGCCCGGACAGCACCACCGGTTCACCCTTAAGCAGTTGTGTCAATAACGGGGTTGCTCTCAGCTGGAAACGCAACTTGCCTGACATTTTCAGCTTGCTGGTAAACCAGAGCTCCTCCCATTGCTGACCGGTGGCCAGTCGGTAACAGTCGGATTGTGCCACAACATTGGCAGCGATATTGGCAACACTGCCGGTATACAGCCTGACAACACTGTCACCGGAGGGTTCTGGCAAAGTGCCTGTCACCAATCCGGGGGCGACAGGCAGTGATTCCGTCCGATGTTTCAGGATCAGCCATTGCTCATCGGTCAGTTCACCGCTGACCAGCAGCTGGTCAAATTCGCTGGCCATCTTATGAAAGGTATCGATCTTTTGCAGGGTGTTTTCCTGTGCGGACAGATCACTGAAGACCGCGTCGAAATTGTGGGTATTGATAACCCCGCAGGTTTTACCGGGTAACACCGGTGTGTTGTTGACGGCTTGTTTGAATGCCGTGATATTCTCGGTCGGGGTGTGATATTGCTGCAAGACCAGCGACGCTGGCAGCTCCACCCGTTCACCATTGGCGATGAAGTAGCCTTGCTCAAGAATGTCCGACAAATGTTGCCAGAATGGGCTTTTGGCATCCGGTGGGTCCACCAGGCAGATGGTCACAGGGTCAGGCTGGCTGCTGATCAATCCGTTGCGAAAATACTGTTCTCCATTATTGTTGATGGCAAGGTTGCCAAACAGGCTGGCAAAGACATCCTGACCCGCACAGTGAATCAGCAAACTCCCCGGCTCTGGCGGCTCCGTGCGCTGGCTTACTGACCAGGATGGCACCGCGGCCGGGGTGACATTGAAGGTTGCTGAAGAGTATCTGTCCCGGGCAAATATCCGACGCCAGAAATCCGGTCCGGGAGCATCAGGCTGATTTATTAAATCGTTTTTGGCCAGAACAACCCGGCTGACTGTCGTGCTGATGGGGATGCCATCCAGCCGGGGTGGATTCTCCAACAGCTCATTCAATGAGGCCAGCTGTCTGGGCCTGAGGTTGTCACAATCGAAAATCAGGGTGATGGGCACTGACTGATAAATAAGCCCGGGACGCTCGGTTTTTTGTCCGGGAGCTGGATAATAGTGCAGCCTTCTTAACGGGTGATGATCCAGGTCGTCCGGATGCCGGATAATAAAAAGGAACCCGGTGCCTGTCCTTTGCCGATACCAATGGATCAACACCTCCTTCCCAGCCTTATCATTTTCAGAGTCGAAAAAATGAAACGCATCGCCTACCGGTGATGCCGATTGTTTCAGATGGCTGATGCAATCTGTGATGGGCGTGATGTTACGGATTGGGCTGGAATGCGCACTATCTGCTAATGCCTGTTGGACTAAATATGACTGCTCATTTTTGACGGGCAAAACCTCAGTTACGAGCATTTTTTTACGGATTTTACTGGGCTGTGGAGGATCGCCTGTAGAATTTGCCAGCCTTTTTTGTGCTTTTACAACAGGATGATCACCGGGCTGAATAGGAAGCATGAAAATAGTACTTTTCTGATAGTAATTGCGGTCCGTCAGTCAATTTGGATGGTGTAAACCGGCAAAAGTTCCTTTGTACTAAGACTCATCTCAATACCCGCCTAAAATAGTTGCATCATGCTCATTGAGCAGTCGTTTCACGGTTCCCAGCGACTCCCGGCAATCCAGGGTAAGACCCGGAGAAAAAATCCCGCTGCCGATCAGGTCGAAACTTTGTCCTGCCGAACTTTCAAAGATGGTTACCCGTTCACGGAAGTTGCCAACGATCAGGACCCGGAATCTTTTCAGGTCTTTACATATCACCGGGGTATATATTTCCGCAGAGCGTTGATCACTGATCAGGCGAATTAACTGTCGGTTATTTTCTGCATCATTGATGTGATCCCCTAAGTTCCCCATGCTCGGGGGCTCAGGGAACTCCTCAATAAACGCTGCTCCGGTCAGTTTGTTGGTGCTTCGCAGGAGGGTGTACAACGCCCTGTCGATCAAAAACCGGGCAGACAGTATCAGGGTATTGGTTTCCTGATAGTACGTTGATTTTTGCGGAAAACAGGGCTCACCACGGATCAGTCGGGCAATATCCGGTTTGCCCCGGGAGGCATGACTCCAAAAAACTTCGGTAGCCGCCACCTGTGGCAATTTTTCCCAGGAGTACAGCAGGGAAAAATGGTCGGCCTCCGGACTGTCGTGGACATTTTTCAGATAGACTTTATCGATGGACTCAAGCCGGAACAGGCGCTGGTATATTCGTTGAGCGATGCCATTATGATCAAAATTTAACCGGATAATGGTCTGCAGGCTTTGCACAGGCAGGACGGGAAAATCATTCGGGCTTTGCAAATACAGTTGCCAGGCAAACTCCGACCACTCACAGAAAAGACGTCTTTCGGGAGACCGCTCATCGGTTGACCTGATGAGCATACAGTGGCTCCAATCGATAATGGCTTTTTTTTCCGGGGGGGCCAGGGTGGCAAAATGGTCAATGGCATGTCGGGCCGCCAGCAAATATTGTTCCGATACCCAATCACAGGCAATTTCCATGGCAAAGACATAACGTTCGCGGCTTGGTGATATTTTGTAAGTTCGTTCTGATAGTAAATCCCTGAACATGGGGATAGGGCGGAAATTTTTTCGGAACTTTTCCAGAAAGGTGTCCTGGATTTGTTTTATCGCCTCTTGGGGTAATTCAGATTGAGTACACTTGTGTTGCTGGAGCAGAGAAGCGGCCAGTGACAATATCCCCTTCCAGCCATCAGCGGCTCCGTCCTGAGCGTAAGGCGAATTGACGGGTGCCACTGGCGCTGACTTGAAAATATTGTGCCATTCCGGCTCTGATGAATAACTGAAAGTGGAGCTGCCAGCGCCCCCTAAATCACAAAGTCGCCACCCATTGCCGGATCTGACCTCAACGAAAGCATGTGAGCCCGATCGTACTATACGGGCTTCAATACCCCAGTAAAGACAGAGTAATTGAAACAGAAACCCACGATGGCGGCAGGTTCCCTGTTGTTCCTGCAACAATTGCTTGGCCAGGTTGATGCCGGTTTCGTCAAAAGGACGATCGTAAGAAAATGCCCTGAACCAATCGACAAGGGCCAGTAGCCGTTCGGACAGATTGTCTATCTGCCCTATTTCCCGCAACTTCCGGTATCCCGGAAAGTGAGCAGGATCCCCGCTGAACACCTCCTGATCCAGATGCACTTTGATCAGCGGAGGGCACCGCAGGGGCTGTGTGTTAATGGGATCATTAGCCGTTAACGGCTGAAAATAAGTCAGATCGGGCTTAATAATAAAATCCACCGTCACCGGTTCCGAGAGTCCGGAACGAAGAAAGTATTGGTCGGTGCTCCTATCCAGTGCCAGCTGCGTCTGTTTCGGAATGGACCTCAAACCGGTCAACCGGTCGTTGGGGGTCAGCGATGGCAATAATTGCCAATTGTGGCCCGGTTTCAGTGTCATGCGCCCGGGGGTTTCGCCGGTTTTCAGATAGGTTCGCCCGGTTAACAGGGGCAAAAGCTTGCTCTGATCCATGAGACGCATTGGTAAAGGGCTTTCAACTAATGTCTGGTCAGTGGTCACATCGGCTGTGAACAGCTTCAGTCTGTACAGATGGGGATCCCATTTACCGGGAAAAAACCGGGTTGCATGAAAGTTGCCAGACACACCAGGGAGCAGGCCCAGACTGAAAGCCTGCGGTAATACAGTGGCCGACCTGCTGGAAGATCCCTTTTCTGATGACTGTACAAGAATATAGGGCCACTTAAATGTGCTTGTACGCTTTTCCAGATAGGGTTGCCACTCCCGGCTCAGACCCTCAGGCCAGCAATCCATGGAGGTTCTGCCCAATCGATCGGCCGCCAGCAGCAGCTGCGGCAACGTCAGTTCAAGGGGAATGCGTTGCTGTCGGAAATCATCGTTAAGGGCACTGGCGCAATCGGTCAGCCACCGACTCAGATCCTCAGATACCCCAATGGCTTGTAGCCTGAGCCGATAGTCATCCCGGGTATCATGGTGGATATGAACGCCGGTAAATCGGCTGGTCAATGATGGCGGGAATGCCGTCCGTCCGGGATAGGTGGGCGGATTAACGGTACCAATCAATTTGAACCCGGCCTTGTGAGGCAGCGGCAGGCGGTCATTGAGAAACTCTTCCAATGGCCCGGAAGGAATAATATTGAGTTCACTGACCACCAGCACCTCACCCAGACGCCAGGCGCGGTTAAAGGCCTGCACAAACTGGTTAAACTGGTCCGGAGCTCCATTGAGGTGCTGATAGCCTCTACCGGTTTGCTGTTGCCAGGTGGTCAGGGTCAGCAGTAACAGGGCATCCTTACCCCACCCGGCAATACCTTCCACCACCATGGCAACTCTTCCCGGTTCCCTGAGTTGCAGAAATTGCCAACAGGTTTTTATGTACTCTCTGGTGGCCGGAGTATCGATGACCAGTGGCGTCGATTGCTTTTTGTTCACCTGTGCCAACTGTCCGAAAAACTGTGTGAAGGCCCGCTGGTGCTGGTCCAGCAATGAAGGGTCCACCTTGCCGGAACTGTGCCGGTAATCCCTGAGTGCTTGCCATTCGGGGCGTTGGTCCGGATCGATCCGCCCACCCAGACTTTGCCCGCACGCTTCGTCAGCCAGTGCCAACATCTGGGCCTGGCTGGTGGGACAGGGTGCATCCGCCGTGATCAGCCGGAACCGGGCCATGATGTCTTTCAGGTCCCTTGGCGTCAGCTCATAGTCTGTGGATACCTGTTTTCTGTACTCTGCCAATAGGGAAAGGATGGTGTCCGAAGCGGTGGACCTCAGCTCCAAGGGCCAGGTATCCGGCAGGAGTGGCTCAATGATGGCTTGTTGCAGAACGGACTCCGGCAGCGGCCGGTAATAGAGGCGCAGAATCCGGCGTTGCAATTCAGGGTCAAGATTCCGCCCCGGATAATTTCCCGGATTACCGGTCAACAAAACCCGGTGGTTATCTGTGAGCTCGAACGTCTGGCCATTGACGCAGAGCCGGGCAGGCGATTGCAGCAAACCGGTCAGTGGTGACAATAGTCCGTGCTGCACCAGGTTGGCTTCATTAATAACCAGCAGGCCCGGCTCGGAACCTTTGGCCCACTCCGTTATCTGGCCGGGTACCGAATGAGAGACCGTATTGCCCTGCCGGTCTCGTTTCAGGGAGACCGAACCGTACAGGTCTTCCCAGGTGGTGTTTGGTCCCAGGGTCAGGGTTTTCACTGTGTGCGGGTCAGGCTGTAGGCCAGCGGCAAGCCGGTTCATTGATGCCTGCCGCCGTTCCTGTAACGCTTGCCCGGTGGCGACGGCCAGACAGGATTTACCGGTACCCGCCGGGCCATTGAGTTCAATGATCCTGTGCTGTCTGAGCATGGTGGTGAGCTGTTCAAGCCGCTTGCCCTGTTGCTGCTGATGATGACAGCTGGCCTTCAGCCAATCTGAGGCCAGTGTCTGCAAAGAGGTTGTCAGCCCCGGAAAGGCGTGCTGAAGCGGCTGTTGCAGCTGCTCCAGTGGCGCAGACGGATGGCATTGGCTAATGGCGGTCAGTTGCTGGTTCAAGTCCCGGGCTTGCCGATGCACCGGAATACTCTGGCTGCCACAGACCCGCAGGGCATCGTACAGCAGACGCAGCCGTTGGCCGGAACAGGGATGAATATTGTCGTTCAGTACCGGCAACAGATCAGCCTCAATGCCCTGTTGAGGGAATATTGAGTGGATAATGGCGGCCATCTTCGCGGTGCAGCGCAGAGAAGGTTTGCTGAAGGTAGCGGGCAAATACTCGCCCAGTGCCGGTGCCATATAACGGGCCAATGGCCAGAAATGATCTACCAGATCCTTTGGGTGCTTCAGGGCTGGCAGGGTGTTCAGGATGGCAGCAATGCCATCACGATCAACCTCTGCCATGGAATCCGGAAATATCCCACTGATCTGAGCTTTGACATAACTGTAAATGGTTGTATTACCCCGCACCGGATGGGCCAGTAACTTATTCAGGGCCTTACGCCAGTGGAAGGGCTCCAGAGTCTCGGCGCGATCCAGCCGCTGTTCAATGGGGAGCTGAGCCTCCAGCAGTTTCAGAAACTCAGCCGGTGCCTGAACCGGAATGACCGGATAACTTTCATCCGGGCTCTGGGGCAATGTCTGAATGCGCGACCAAAGACTGCATAATGGCCCGATTGCATCGGGATGGCGGGACGAAAGGGATTTGGGGGCGGCCATAATGGATTCTGCCAAAATGGACTCAGCTTTACCGAGCTCAGCTATTTCAGGCTCAAAGCTGTCAGCCTCAACACTGCCTGCTGACCGATCACTCCGGGCATCCTGCTGCTGTTGCCAGCGCTGAAACCATGGACCCTGGTCAGGCAGTCGGTCAGTGGGCCAGACTATATGCAGCTGGCAGTGGGGCAGAGCTTTTTTCTGGCCGTAAATCCAGAGATAGGGCTCAGGTGCCAGTAGTGACTCCAGATGCCCTGCCAGGGTCGGGGTATGTTCCAGCCCGGACAGCACCACCGGTTTACCCTTAAGGAGTTGTGTCAATAACGGGGTTTCTCTCAGCTGGAAACTCAACTTGCCTGACAGTTTCAGCTGGCTGGTAAACCAGAGCTCCTCCCATTGCTGCCCGGTGGCCAGTCGATAACAATGTGCAGCAACATCATTGGCAACATTGCCGGTATAGAGCCTGACAACGCTATTACCGGAAGGCTCTGGCAAAGTGCCTGTCACCAATCCGGGGGCAACAGGCAGTGATTCCGTCCGATGTTTCAGGATCAGCCATTGTTCATCAGTCAGTTCACCGCTGATCAGCAGCTGGTCAAATTCGCTGGCCATCTTATGAAAGGTATCGATCTTTTGCAGGGTGTTTTCCTGTGCGGACAAATCACTAAAGACTGCATCGAAATTGTGGGTATTGATAACCCCGCAGGTTTTACCGGGTAACACCGGTGTGTTGTTGATTGCTTGTTTGAATGCCGTGATAGTTGCTGTCGGGGTGTGATATTGCTGCAAGACCAGCGACGCTGGCAGCTCCACCTGTTCACCATTGGCAATGAAGTAGCCTTGCTCAAGAATGTCGGACAAATGTTGCCAGAACAGGCTCTTGGCATCCGGCGGGTCAATCAGGCAGATGGTCACAGGGTCAGGCTGGCTGCTGATCACTCCGTTGCGAAAATACTGTTCGCCATGACTGTTGATGGCCAGGTTGCCAAACAGGCTGTCAAAGACATCCTGACCCGCACAGTGAATCAGCAAACTCCCGGGCTCTGGCGGCTCCGTGCGATGGCTTACTGACCAGGATGGCACAGCGGCCGGGGTGACATTGAAGGTTGCTGAAGAGGATCTGTCCCGGGCAAATATCCGACGCCAGAAATCCGGTCCGGGAGCATCCGGCTGTTTTATTAAATCGTTTTTGGCCAGAACAACCCGGCTGACTGTCGTGCTGATGGGGATACCATCCAGCCGGGGTGGATTCTCCAACAGCTCATTCAATGAGGCCAGCTGTCTGGGTCTGAGGTTGTCACAATCAAAAATCAGAGTGATGGGCAACGACTGATAAATAAGCCCGGGATGTTCGGTTTTTCTTCCAGGAACGGGGTAATAGTGCAGCCTTCTTAATGGGTGATGATCCAGGTCGTCCGGATGCCGGATAACAAAAAGAAACCCGTTGCCGGTCTTTTGCCGATAGAAACGGATCAATTTATCCTTCGCATCACTGGATTCAAAAAAATGAAACGCATCACCAACCGGCGATGCCGATTGCTTCAGGTGGCTGATGCAATCTGTGATGGGCGTGACGTTTCGGATTGGGCTGATATGTACACTCTTCGCTGCCACTTGTTGGGAAAAATGCAGCTGCTCATTTTTGCCTAAGACTGCTGTTACTCGTGTTTTTTCATCGGTGTTACCGGGCTGTAAAGAATCGTCTGCAGAATTTGCCAAACTTTTTTGAGCAGGGTGATTGGCGGATTGCGGTTTGTCATTGTGCACATAAACTACGGCACTGGGCAGAACAGGAAACATGAAAATAGTACTTTTCTGATAGTAATTTCGGTCCGTCAGTCAACTTTGATTGTGTAAAACGGGAAAAGTTCCTCCCTGATTTGGTACTGTTATTTGCGGTTAAAAAGAGTGGTGGCATCAGGCTCATTGATTAAGCGTTTTATTTTTCTCAGTGACTCCTGGCAATCCAGGGCAATACCCGGAGAAAAAATCCCACTGCCGATCAGGTTAAAATTTTGCCCTGCCGGACTTTCAAAGATGGTGACCTGGTCACAGAAGTTGCCGACGATTAACACCCGGAATTTTTCCAGGTCTTTGCATATTACCGGGGTATATATTTCAGCAGAGCGTTGATCGCTGATCAGGCGAATTAACTGCCGGTTCTGTTCTGCATGATCAATGTAATCAATTAAGAATGTGTCAGGTTGGTAAGGGAGTTCATCAAGAAACAGTGCCCCGGTCTGTCGATTGGTGGCCAGTTTGAGGGCATCCATCGCCCTGTCGATCAAAAACTGACTGGACAACATCAGGGTATTGGTCTCCAGGTAACAGGTTGATTTCTCTGGGAAACAGGGCTCACCACGGATCAGTCGGGCAAGATCCAGTCTGCCCCGGGAGGAATGGCTCCAATAAACATCGGTAACAGCCATCTGAGGCAATGTTTCCGAGTCATACAGCAGAGAAAAGTTGTCGGCCTCCGGACTGTCCCTGACATTTTTCAGCCAGGTTCTGTCGATGGACTCTACCCGGAACAGGCGCTGGTCCAGTCTTTGCGCCGTACCATCATGATCAAGATTGAACCGGGTCACGGCCTGCAGGCTTTGAACAGGAAGAACGGGAAAGTCATTCGGGCTGTGCAGATACAGTTGCCAGGCAAACTCCGACCACCGACAGAAATCATGCTGTTTTGGCGATTGATAATTTTTTGACCAGATGAGCATACAGTGGCTCCAGTCAATAATGGCTTTCCTTTCAGGAGGAGCAAGGGTATCAAAATGGTCAATGGCGTGTCTGGCTGCCAGCAGATACTGTTCCGGTGCCAGATGGTAGGCAATATCAAATGCGGTGATAAGAGGTCTGTGTTCTGACGAACTATTGTAACGTCGGGCTGACAAGTGCCTGCTCATGGGGATAGGGCGGAAATTTTTCCGGAACTCTTCCAGAACAGCATCTTTGACAAGGCTATTGGCCTCTTGAGGCAGTGCGAATTTAGAACATTGCCATTGCTGGCACAGGGAGATGACCAGTGACAGGAGCCGGTTCCAGCCGGAGGCATGACTGCCTGTAGCTTGTCCGACAGTTGGCTTGACTGGCGGCGTCGGCACTGATACGTAGATACCCACCCATTTCGGCTCAGGTAAGAATGTGACAATGCTTTCGATGCCCCATAAATCGCAAAGTCGCCACCCATTGCAGGATCTGACCTCAACAAAATCATGTGATTCCGATTTTACTATCCGGGCTTCGATACCCCAGTAAAGACAGAGTAATTGAAACAGAAATGCACGGTGGTGACAGCTGCCCTGCTGCTCCTGCAACAATCGCTTGACCAGGCTGATGCCGGTTTCGACAAAGTTATGCTCGTAAGAAAACGCTCTGAACCAATCAATCAGGGCCAGCAGCCGTTCGGACAGATTCCTTATCTGCCCTATTTCCCGCAACTTCCGATAGCCCGGAAAGTGCCCTGGTTGCTGGCTGAAAACCTCCTGATCCAGATGTACTTTGATCAGGGATGGGCATCGCCGGGGTTGCGTTTCGATGGGATCGGCCGACGTTAACGGCTTAAAGTACTTCGGATCGGGTTTGATAATAAAGCCCACAGCCACCGGTTCGGTTAACCGGGAACGGATAAAGTACTGGCCAGTCTGGTTGTCCTGTGCCAGCTCCAGTGCCTCTGCCGGGATGGTGTGCAGACCGGTTAAACGGTCTGCGGCCGTCAGTGATGGCAATGGCTGCCATTCGCTGCCCGGTTTCAGTATCAGGCGTCCGGTGGTTTCATCGCTTTTCAGATGACTGCGCCCGGCTAACATTGGCAAAAGAAAACTCTGATCGACAGGACGCTCTGGCAACGGGCTTCGCACTAAATTCTGATCAGTGGTCACACTGACGGTGAACAGCTCCAGTCGATACAGCGCGCAATCCCACTGACCAGGAAAAAACCGGGTTACATAATATTCGTTAGACACTTCAGGGGGAATTCCCAGGCTGAAAGTCTTCGGTGATGCCGAACCTCTGGAAGATTCTTTTTCTGCTGACTGGCCGGGAATAGAGGGCCATTCAAATTTAGGCTGGCAGCTGTCCAAATAGGGTCGCCACTCCCGGCGCAGATACTCAGGCAACTGCCCCATAGAGATGCGGGTCAATCGATCGGCGACCTGAAGCAGCTGCGGCAGCGTCAGCTCAAGGGTAAGGCGTTGCTGCCGGAGATTGTCATTGATGCCATGGGCGCAAGCGGTCAGCCACCGACTCAGTTCCTCTGATACCCCCATGGCTTGCAGCCTGAGCCGGTAGTCATCCCGGGTATCATGGTGGATATGAACGCCGGTAAATCGACTGGTCAATGACGGCGGGAATGCCGTCCGTCCGGGATAGGTGGGCGGATTAACGGTACCAATCAATTTGAACCCATCCTTGTGAGGCAGCGGCAGGCGGTCATTGAGAAACTCTTCCAATGGCCCGGAAGGAATAATATTGAGTTCACTGACCACCAGCACCTCACCCAGACGCCAGGCACGGTTAAAAGCCTGCACGAACTGGTTAAACCGGTCTGGTGTCCCATTGAGGTGCTGATAGCCTTTACCGGTTTGCTGTTGCCAGGTGGTCAGGGTCAGCAGTAACAGGGCATCCTTACCCCACCCGGCAGCCCCTTCCACCACCATGGCAACCCTTCCCGGCTCCCTGAGTTGCAGAAATTGCCAGCAGGTTTTTATGTAGTCTCTGGTGGCCGGAGTATTGATGACCAAAGGCTTCGGTCGCTTTTGATTCACCACTGTCAATTGGCTGAAAAACTGCTGGAAAGCCTGCTGGTGTCGGTCAAGCACCTGATCGTCAGCCTGGCCACCGCTGCACCAGTAAGCTCTGAGCGCTTGCCATTCCGATCGCCGGTCCTGGTCGATCCGCCCGCCCAGACTTTGCCGACACGCTTCGGCAGCCAGTGCGAATATTTGTTCATTGCTGGTGGGGCAGGGTGTACCAACAGTGAGCATTCTGAACCGGGCCATGATGTCGTTCAGATCCCTTGGTGTCAGCTCGTAGTCTTTGGATAACAGTTTTTTATACTCAGCGAGCAGAGACAGAATGGTGGCCGACGCGGTGGATCTCACTTCCATGGGCCAGCCATCCGGCATAAGTGGTGCAATGATGGCTTCTTTCAGGATGGACTGGGGCAGTGGCCGGTAATAGAGGTTCAGAATCCGGCTTTTCAATTCAGGATCCAGATGCCGCCCCGGATAATTCTCTGGATTACCGGTGAGCAAAACCCGGTGTTTTTCTGTCAGCCCGATCGTCTGGCCATTGACGCAGAGCCTGGGAGGCGATTCCAGCAGACCACTCAGCGGCGACAATAGCCCTTGCGGCACCAGGTTGGCTTCATTAATAACCAGCAGGCCCGGTTCGGAACTTTTGGCCCAATCCGTTAGCTGGCCGGGTAGCGAATGAGAAGCCAGGTGCCCCAACCAGTTTTTCTTCAGGGTCATGGAGCCGTACAGATACTCCCATGTGGTGTTTGGTCCCAGAGTCAGTGTTGTCACTGCCTGTTGGCCAAGCTTTGCGCCAATGGCCGCAACGAGCCAATGCTTTGATGCGTGTTGCAGTTTCTGCATTGCCTGCCCGGTGGCAACGGCCAGACAGGATTTACCGGTACCCGCCGGACCGGTCAGCTCAATAATTTTATGCTTATCGAGCATGGCAATCAGCTGCTCCAGCCGCCTGGCCTGTTGCTGTTTATGACCATGGCTGGCCTGTAGCCACTCCGTGGCCAGTGTTGACAACGAGGTTGTCAGCAGCTGTTCAGGAAAGTAGCGCAGCAGCTGCTGGTGCAGATGCTGCTGTAGCTGCGGGGTTGGCTCAGACGGATGGCACTGGGTAATGGCTAACAGTTGATGGTTCAGGACCATGGCTTGCTGATGCACCGGGAGCCCCCGGTGGTGGCTGTCTCTGGCAAAGGCCAGCAGGGCATCGTAAAGCAGGCGCAGACGATGGCCGTGACAGGGTTGGATGTTGCCATCCAGCACCGACAAATGATGTGCCTTGATGCCCTCTTCAGTGAATATTGCTTTGATAACGGCAGCCATCCTCACGATACAGCCGTGGGCAGGGCGTTCTTGCAAAGTTGCAGGCAGGCAGTCGGCCAGTGCAGGTGCCATATAACGGGCTAACGGCCAGAAATTAGCTAACAGGTCCCGTGGGCCCTGCTGGGCAGGCATGGTTTTCAGGGTGGCAGCAATGCCATCCCGATCAACCCCTGCCATGTGATCCGGAAACTGGGCGCTGATCTGTGCTTTGACAAAACTGTAAATAACAAAATCACCGCGCACGGGATGGGCCAGTAACTTATTCAGGGCCTTGCGCCAGTGGAAGAGGTCCAGAGTCTCGGCACGATCCAGACGCTGTTCAATGTGGAGCTGAGCCTCAAGCAGTGCCAGGAACTCAGAAGGTGCCTGAACCGGAATGACCGGGTAGCTTTTGTTCGGGCTCAGGGGCAAGAGCCGAATGCTCTTCAGAAGACGGCTTAATCGCTCCTTAGCCCCAGGATGGCCGGCGATAATGGATTGGGCGGGTTCGGCACGGCTGGTTGACTGACTATCCCCGACATCCTGTTGCTGCCAACGCTGGTACCAGAAACTCTGGTCCAGTAAACGGTGACCGGGCCAGACAATATGGAGCTGACAATTGGGCAGAGCAATTTTCTGGCCGTAAATCCAGAGATAGGGCTCAGGTGCCAGCAATGACTCCAGGTGCCCTGCCAGAACCGGGGTATGTTCCAGTCCGGTCAGCACCACCGGTTCACCCGCAAGGAGCCTGAGCAATAAGGGGGAATGACTCAGCCGGAAACTCAACTGACCGGAAAGTTTCAGTTTGCTGGTAAACCACAGCTCCTCCCATTGCTGCCCTTTGGCCAGGTGATAGCGGTGGGCGTTGCTGGCAATATGGGCAACATTGTCAGTATACAGCCGGACAACACGGTCACTGGAGGGCTTTGGCAAAGCGCCGGTCACCAACCTGGGGGGAGCGGGCAGTGATTCCGCCCGTTGTTTCAGGACCCGCCATTGCTGATCGGTCAACTCACCGGTAATGAACAGCTGGTCAAATTCACTGGCCATCTTCTGAAAGGTATCGGTCTGTTGCAGCGTGTTTTCCTGTGCGGACAGATCACTGAAGATCGCGTCGAAATTATGGGTATTGATAATCCCACAGCTTTTTTCGGGTAACACCAGTGTACTGGTTACTGCTTGTTTGAATGCCCGGATATGGGCTGTCGGGGTGTGATATTGCTGCAAAACCAGTGATGCTGGCAGCTTCACCCGTTCACCATTGGCGATGAAGTAGCCTTGCTCAAGAATGTCAGACAAATACTGCCAGAATCGGCTCCCGGCATCCGGAGGGTCCACCAGACAGAGGGTGACAGGTTCTGGCTGGCTGTCGATCATCCCTTTGCGGAAATACTGTTCTCCCGCACGATTGATGGTCAGGTTGCCAAACAGGCGGGCAAAGATATCCTGACCAGCACAGTGAATCTGCAAACTCCCGGGCTCTGGCGGCTCGGTGCGATGGCTTACGGACCGAACAATGGCCTCATGGTTGGGACAAGGGGAGTTGACGGGTGCTGAAGAAGGTCCATTCAAGGCAAATATCCGACGCCAGAAATCCGGACCAGGAGCGTCAGGCTGGCGTATTAAACGTGCTTTAGCCAGAACAACCCGGCTGACTGTTGTGCTGATGGGCCTGCCATCCAGCCGGGGTGGGTTCTCCAACAGCTCATTCAATGAGGCCAGCTGTCTGGGTCTGAGGTTGTCACAATCAAAAATCAGAGTGATGGGCAACGACTGATAAATAAGCCCGGGATGTTCGGTTTTTCTTCCGGGAACAGGGTAATAGTGCAGCCTTCTTAATGGGTGATGATCCAGGTCGTCCGGATGCCGGATAACAAAAAGAAACCCGTTGCCGGTCTTTTGCCGATAGAAACGGATCAATTCATCCTTCTTGTCCCCGGAGTCGAATAAATGAAACGCGTCGCCAACCGGCGGTGCCGATTGCTTCAGGTAGCGGACACAATCAGTGATGGGCGTGACATTACGTATTTCACTGAACTGTGGAAGATTGTCTGTAGAATTTGCCAGCCTTTTTTGAGCAGTTACTACAGAATGATCACTGGCTGGCGAATGGTAATTTTGCCCATAACCCGCAGCACCGGGATGAATAGTAAACATATAAATAGTTAGTTTTTATGTTAGTAAGTCCGAACAATCCACTAAATTTGATGCTGTAAACCGGGAAAAGTTCCTCCCTCACCTGGTATTACTCTGAGGGTGTGATCTTCCAGATGCTGGCACTTCTGTCGTCATCACAGGTAAACAGCACTCGTCCAGAGGGGCTGAAACTGCCTGTAGAGAGTTTGGTGCCAG
The DNA here is from genome assembly GCF_049310245.1 of Endozoicomonas sp. ALB115. Lineage (NCBI taxonomy): Bacteria > Pseudomonadati > Pseudomonadota > Gammaproteobacteria > Oceanospirillales > Endozoicomonadaceae > Endozoicomonas > Endozoicomonas sp. ALB115. The sequence goes on from NZ_JBLYZG010000053.1 coordinate 15,300, forward strand.
TGTTTCCAACTGCTTTTTTACACCAATGGCCATTGCTGTCGTAGCCGTGGATTTTAAAGACTCCGTCCTCGTCCTGGGCCAATATCTGGAGCATTGCGTGGCTGTGGACAGTATCATCGCTGTCTACATCATTGACAGCATGGTCAATAACGCCTCTCTCGGTCCATAAGCCGTTATCATCACACCCCCAAAGGATGATCGTTGTCGAATTACGATATTCCGAGCAAAGCCGAAGCATCTGCTCCGAAGCGCTGAATATGGCTTCATTGATCCAGAAATGTTTGTTGGCAGATGCAGGGCGGTAGATCCTGGCTTTGACCATCGAATTACCCTCACTGTCAAAACTCCAGATCATGGCTGATAGTCCATCGCTACCATCATGTGTGGTCAGAACATAGCGCCCTGATGGGCTGATGATACTGGCATGATAAATTTTCTCTTTTGACTGGATTTTTTTAAATTGGCAACGGGCTTCATTGCTAACATGCACGACATAAACATTATTCTGACCGTCCTTCATACGCTCATTGATCATAATACAGTTGGATGCCGGGTCATCGCTCAAGCAGACTTTCAGATCAGCATCACCATAATAACCTTTTTCTAGGATTATCCATTGGTCTCGACTGTTGTTATAACTCAGGATTTGGACAAGGCCATTGTTATGATTGACGGTCAGCAAGATGTTTTCTGATGCACTAAATGCGGTATACAAAGATAACGGCTGGCCATGAATTACGTTCTTTTCAACATAGGTGCCTGTGTCGTTCAAACTCCAGAGTATGATTTTCTGGTCATTAGTGTGGATCATTAGATGCCGTGCTGACTTACTGAATTTGACCTTAAATCCGCAGGGGTAGTTAAGGGACCCCACCTGTTGCCAACGGTCACCCAGACGGCCAATGATTTTCAGAGTGTTTTCGTCTGAATACACAGTCTCGGTGAAAATAGCCGCATGATCTCCAGCCTCACTGAAGGCAGCAAGCACTTTCTGTTTGTGGTTGCAGTTTGGATATAAATATTGGCATCTGACTTTGCCGTTGTCGTCAATGCCAAACATTGTGCCACCACTTTTGGAAGTGACCAGAATGTCATTGCCAGAAGGGCTGAATTGAATTCAGCTTTGTTTGAGCTTCATCAGGGCTGGCATACAGGCGTTTAAGAGGAGTATTTTCCTTGATGCCACGGGAGGTAATCGCCGCCGGGTTGCGCTGTTTTTGCAACTCCAAAATCTCACCACAGCTCAGATGAGTAGAAATATCACCGAGTTTGTTCAAAGGTATCCCGGAAAAATGCCACAAATTAGCGGAAGTTGCGGAGTCGACCGGATCTGCACTTTGATTCATTCCAATGTCTTGAGGTATTGAACTTGCTGTTATTTCCTGGTAACCAAAACAAAAATTCATTTTTATAATATCCTTAAATTTTCGTGGGAAAAGTGATTTTTATTTGAAATGATTGCAACTACTCAGATTGTGGCCTGATCCGTTATTGGGAATTCTCTAAAAGACTGCTTCACGAAGAAACAACAGGCATGCGTCACTACAATTTGCTGGACTTTAGTATTGATAAAAAGTTCAGAGTAAATAAATAAATTTATTTAATGGAATCTTTTCAGAAATTAACGGTCTAAAATTTTTTACAAATAATAATATCAATTTTCGCTCTGGCAGGATTCTAGAGGTTTATATGAACATTGTTGGGAATTCCGAAAAAGGACATTTTTTTACGGCCGTCCGGAATGCGGCAAAGAACGTTATCAATTCTGATCCGTGTCAGGGGTGCTACAAGTGTTCACGGTCTGTGAAAGCGTGCCTGGCGGAGGTAAGCTGCCCAAAACCGTCGGAAAATGCCCCATTAGTCATGAAACAGCCGCTACTTGGGCGAGAGAATGTGACTGAGCAACCAGGGCCGCACCATAAGAAAGTGGTTACTGTTGAGACTGAGGGAGGCTATCTCGGCGCATCATCGAATGAAGTGGATTCGGGGCCACATTCTATTTTGGCGTTTTCTGTTCCTTATGAGTCCTTTAATCCATATCCTGAATCATCGTCTGAGTCACAGCATGACTCATCGCTTGAGCCACCGCCGCCTTTGCCGCCATTTTCGTCCCTGCTACGCTATTTCAAGTTGCCTTGTAGCTGAAAACCGGGTTATACCAATTCTAAATATGGCATCAATCAATTTTTTGTTGAATACACGCCACAACAAAAGGTCCGATATTATCAATTGCTGCCTCAATGATTTCAGGCTTGCTTTGTAATGAGGGGCCAACGTACAGAAGGGCTCTACCATTGTTCTGCAAGGCGATGTTGACCAGCTCTGGATCATTGCGGCAATGGTCGCTGGCAAACTGTAGCGCCATCGGATTTTGTTCCAGGGCAAGTTTGACCACTTCCGGACAATCCTTAAGTGCGTCACTGGCAAACTCCAACGCCATGCCGACATTTTGCACCGCCAGTTTGACCAGCTCTTTATTGGCTCGCAGTTCCGGGCTGGCATACTCAAGTGCTATACCATTTTGTTGAACGGCCAGACGGACAGTATCCTCATGGCCACGCAGCGTTTCACTGGCATAGCTGAGCACTGTACCATTACCTTGCACGGCCAGTTGCGCTAACGCTTCATCATTTCTCAGTTTCTCATCGAGGAATGGAAAGTTCCCGGGTTTTTTCGACACAGCAATCGACATTAATTCATGATTTTTACACTGGTCCCCATCAAGATATTGGCAAATAGGGCGTAAAGAGGGGTGATGATCACTGACAGCCAACCAAACGTAATCCGGATCATTACGGAATTGCTTATTGGCAGCTAGTAGCGCTATACCTGAATTTTTCAGCGCTGCGGTAACAATTGTCGGGTCAGCCCTTAACCGTTCACTGGCGTATTCCAGAGCATCGCCATTATTTTTGACCGCTGCCAATACGATGTCTTCATCATCCTTAAGTCCTTCACTGGCAAATTCCAGAACTCTTCCCATGTTCCCGACAGCTTCTTTGACCAGTGCTTTATCCGCTTGAAATTCAAGCCCGACATATTGCAATGCTAAAGGGTTAGAGCCAAGCGCCGTGCACACTACCTCTCGATCATTATTCAAATCCGGAAAATCTTTCAGTTGGTTGCCAGCATCCGTTTGCGCCAAAAACTTCAAGACCAGTTGCCGATAAAGTTGCTGGTCATTAAGCAGGTTTTTCCTGAAAATCCTGGCAAATAATCCATAGGAATCGTCGTTATGATTGCGCTCCCTGGCCAGCAGAAGCAGCTCTTTATAGAATTCAGGATCTTGTTCCAGATACTCAGTTGTTGCATGACAGCAAAGAGCATGTGACGTGTTGCCAACCGCTGTGGTTAACAAGCGCCGGAAATGCTCAGGATTTGATGATAGCTCGGCCCCTATAAAGGCAAATATTTTTCCCGGATCTTCTGTGGTATTTGCCAGGGCATATTCGATGAGTTCAATATCGTTGTTAAAAGACTCTGGCGCATCGGCAATAGCCTGGGGGTGGCTTTTGATGGCGGCAAAAACCATCGCCCGCTGATTGCGTAGTTCAGGCGCCAGGTGTTTGAGGATGTGGCCATTTTGCGACACCAGACGCATAGCCATTGTCTCGTCAGCTAACCAGTTAACGTATTTGTTAACCAGAGGCTTGGCTTTGGCGGGATCAGAAAGTAACCAATGCCAAAGCAATGTCTGATTGTATGTTGCCAGCTGCCCGTTTAACACGACGTCAATTTCATTGATGCCAGCTTTGGAAAATATCAGTGCCGCTTCCACCAGATGACTGAGCGCCATATCGTGGGTGCAGCGGTTTATCAATAATGTGTTCTCCAGGTAAGCGAAGCACCAGTAAATGTGCTCCAGGGCAAATTGATTGGTTGCAGAGAAAGCGGGATTATTCAGCCTTTCCCTGATGGCAGCCATATTCCATTTTGTTTGACTTTCGTCCAGATTCAATGTGCCCAAAAGAAAATCAATATCGTCCAGCTTGGACAATACACTCAGGATGTCCACAAACATCCGCTGCAAATCTTTTTTGTCAGGAAGATGGGTGAACTCAAAAAGGACTTGGCCTGCCTGTTCATTGAAATAAATGTCCGGGGCATTGAAACCGCTATTTTTCTGATATTGAGACAGTGTTTGGGTCAAAAACCACAGCCGCTGAAACTTTCCATGTCGTTGTTCTTTTGATGAATGGGCCAGTGCCTCAGAGTAACACAGCCGAAAGGTCCGTTGTTTGCCACCGTCGGCTTGTTCCAGCAGGTCGATGGTACACGCATGATGTCCGAGCTGGATCGACAACCGGGTACAATCTGGCATATTGAGAACGGTCACATTTTCGGCCACGAATTGCCTGAGAGCGTCACGGCATGTGTTATCGAATAATGGCTGTTCCTGAGACGTTGCAAAGTCAACAATATCGATATAGTCATGCAAAGGCCCCCTCATTGTGCTCACTTCACCCTGCCCTGAAGCGGTAGCCACGGGCCAGAGCCTGGTCAGAAAACATTTGTGCAACCATAGAATCAGTTCATGGACGCTCTCGATTTTGTGCGCCTGATTGACAGCTTCAAGCCGTTGCAGGTGGTCTTTTAATAACTGGCAATGGACCAGCCATTGTTGAAAATCCGAACCCCTGGCCGGTAACTCCGCGCCAGTCAGGAACGGTCTGGTGACGTGGGCAAGGGCTTGTTCAACATTTTTGTGTACCAGTGCCAGTTGCCTGCGAAGTTGTCTTAACTCCGCCTGGTATTGCTGCTTAAGGTTAGGATCAGCGCCTGCGCCCAGCATTAAAAACTGAGCGTAGCCAAGGAGAAAAGCCTCGGCCTCTTGCATAAAGTGGCGGATCTCCTGGTCACATCCCTGCAAAATCTCCCGTCGCTCGGGGTGCATGCTCAGTTGGACTGCGCCGGTTTTGGACAGGCATAAATGAATCAGCCGCTCAGTTCCGAGAAAATTCAGGAGTCTGGTGTTTTGCTCACCCAGCCATGAGAACTGGCGTGCTACCGATGGTTCGTCTTCCGGCACCGCAGGGTGGTATGCCTGCTGGTAAGCCTGGGCGGTTTGATAATCGGGGCTGGCAGATTCGCCACTGAGACTCAATAACTCCTGTTCCCGATCACCCGACAATAAAAACCCGCCGGACTCTTTTTGAAACTTCCCACACACCAGCGTTACCCATTCCGGTGCACCATTATCAGGCCACCATTGAGGCTGATTGATCCCCACACAGGGTATGCCTTCCTGCCTCAGGCTGATGGATATATGGTCGTTATTGGCCCATTTGTTGAAGACAACACCCCTTACTTTCGCCAGAACCTCAGGAGCCAGCAGCCAGTCACCGCCATGGTCACAAAAAAGGATGACGTGGTCCGGCAGACTGCTGCCGTTGACCGGACCGCTGATGGCCAGCGCCAACCCTGAGCCACAACCGTCGCTGACCGGGATGCCCTGATCCAGAAACCGGGCGGGCGATGCCATGGAAAAATCGCAGCCGCCGGGCAGGCAGGTAATCGGACGTACCTGAAAAAACAAGACCTGGCCATCCGGGTCAATGGCAAATTCAAAATCCACAGGGCACAGCAACAGGTTTTCCAGCTTTCTGCACCCCTGAACCAGACGGTCCAGTTGCTCTTTGCCAATGAAGTCGGAAGCTGCAGTGTCAGGTTCAAATGTGCTCAACTCTTCAACATAGCCACCCTGGTCATTGCGCCTCAGAATGAATCCACGCTCAGGATTTCCGGGGGTAAAGGTGGCCTCCCATTGCTCGCCGTTGCGCTTAATCTCATAACTATGGGGTGTGATACCGTATTGACCAGACACCACCGTCTTGGATTGCCCCGGCCCACACTCGATCAATAACGTGCCGTCATCAATGCCGCGATAACTCATGCCGACCCCGCCAACGGAAGATTGAATGCACTGTTGCAGGATAATTGCCATCCCTTGCGGGGCTGTTGGGGAAAAAAACACGGGACGGTAAGCAGAAGCGAGCACTTTCAGACACGTTGCCACGATATCCGCCTGGTCATGCACCAGGGATTGGTACTTGCCAGCCTGGGCGTTACCAAACGAATCCTCAGCCACGCCGGAGCTGCGCACGATAATCGGGCTGTCAGACTTCGCCAGGTCGGTGCATAAATCCTGATGAATAGTGCGTATTTGGTCAGCAATGGGTAGAGCGCTTATTTGCTGATAAAACTCCGGGCCAGCAATAAACGAAGAAAGCGCATCGAGCCAGCGCTGTTGTCTTGTTGTTGGCTTGCCCGCTGGGTTGCCTGGTGGAGCCATTTGGGTAATCCACTGTCTTATATTCACCAGACTGGCCGTTGTATGGGGAAACTCATGGCCATCCTCCAGCGTGGCCAGCAATGGGCTGGCATCGAATGGAAGCGCCTCAAGGTTCTGCACGATGCTTGTCTCAATGCAGCGAAATGGCGGGACATCTAATCCTGCGTTCTTCATCTGGGTCAGAAACATCCCTTTCCCACCTAACAATTTCCGGTTTGGCATAGTCGGGGAATCAACGGTCAGCTGCGATTCAGTACAGCGCCTGATTTTTAATCGCGTGGCAAATGTTGCATTGATTTCGTGGTCAGCACGGCCAGGAGGAGTAAACGTCGTAACCGTCGCGGTAACTTCACACTGTCTTTTTAAAGTGCCTGATACCGGAATTACACCACCAGCGATGTCAGCTTTCTTGCCATCCTTGCCGTCAGGCAAACATGTGGAACTATAGTCCGTGACAGAGTGGCTAATAAAATCCGACCGTACATTAACCATGGCAACATCCGCTGTGTAGTTATTAAATATGTTTATAGAGGCATGACATTTGAAAAGCAGACACGGTCGAACAATTAAAAGTACAAACGTATCAATTCAATTAAGCGACTCGGCGGCTTCGATATTGCTTTTTATTCGATGTAAAGAGAAAACTTCGAAGAAATAAGCTTAACCAGTTACTTTTGTATAAATCAGTAACAAGTCGGTCAGTTTTAATAACGCTCTTACTATTGTTGTCCTGATATGTTGTCCTGAGCGTTGACGCCCACGTTATGCTGCAGCAACTTATCCAGGATTTCCTGCCGGCCAGATTCAGCCGCAAGTTGAAGAACCGTCTTCCCCTTTTGATTGGTTGATCAAGGCTAAAATAAGGTGCGTGCTGGTGGTTTAACTCTATGGACAAAAAAAAATTATAAAAGTTGCACAGAGCAAAATATTTTTCACGCCAGTTAGATAACTGACTTTTACCAGGTATTTGCTTAAGTAGTTGGCCAAATGGAATCGTATTTTCTGGTTAAGTGGGCAGTTACTATGCAAGGCACAACGCAGGGAGCATAGCCGTAGCTATGTGACCGGAGTTGTAACGCCGCAGAGTGACTGATCACTTAGTCAGAAAATACGATTTCATTTGGTTAACTACTTATGGGCAACAGTCTATGAGGGGGGCAGTGGCTGCCAGAGACATACGGGCCATTAGGTAAATTGTTGATAATACCTTACCGCAACAGGCCCGATATTATCAATTGCTGCCTGAATGATTTCAGGTTTGCTTTGTAATGAACGGCCAACGTATTGCAGGGCACGGCCATTGTTCTGCAAGGCGATATGGGCCAGCTCTGGATCATTGCGGCAATGGTCACTGGAAAAATACAGCGCCCGTGGATTTTCTTGCACGGCAAGTTTGACCACTTCCGGACAATCCTTAAGCGTGTCACTGGCAAACTCCAGCGCCATGCCGGAATTCTGCACCGCCAGTTTGACCAGCTCTTTATTGGCTCGCAGTTCCGGGGTGGCATACTCAAGAGCTATACCGTTTTGTTGAACGGCCAGACGGACCGTACCCTCATGACCACGCACCGTTTCACTGGCATACCTGAGCATTTCACCATTACCTTGCACGGCGAGTTGCGCTAACGCTTGATCATTTCTCAGTTGCTTATCGAGGTATTGAAAGTTCACGGGCATTTTGGACACGGCAATGGCACATAATTCATTATTTTTACACTGATCCCCATTAAGATATTGGTAAATAGGGCGTGTAGGGTTATGGTCACTGACAGCCAACCAAAGGTAATCCGGATCATCACGGAATTGCCTGGCGGCATATGCCAGCGCAGAACCTGAATTTTTCAGCGCTGCGGTAACAATTGTCGGATCAGCTCTTAACCGTTCACTGGCGTATTCCAGAGCAACCCCATTATTTTTGACGGCTGCCAATACGATGTCTTCATCATCCTTAAGTCCTTCACTGGCAAATTCCAGAACTCTCCCCATATTCCCGACAGCTTCTTTGACCAGTGCTTTATCCGCTTGAAATTCAAGCCCGACATATGCCAATGCAAAAGGGTCACAGCCAACCGCTGTGTACACTACCTCTCGATCATTATTCAAATCCGGAAAATATTCCAGTTGCCTGCCGACATCCCTTAGCGCCAAAAACTTCAAAATCAGTTGCCGATAAAGCTGATGGTCGTTCAGCAGGTTTTTCCGGAAAATTTCAAGAGATAATCGATAGGAATCATCGTTATTATTGCGCTCCATCGCTAACAGAAGAAGCTTTTTATAGAATCCAGGATCTTGTTCCAGATACTCAGATGCCGCATTACAGGAAAGAGCCTGTGATGTGTTTTCAACCGCTGTGGTTAATAAGCGCTGAAAAATCACAGGATCTGATGATAGCTCTGTCCCTATAAAGGCAATTATTTTTTCCGGATCTTTTTTTGTTGTATTTGCCAAGGCGTAATCGATAATTTCAATGTCGTTTTTAAAGCATTCCGGTGCACCGGTAATAGCCTCAGGGTGGCTTTTGATGGCGGCAAAAACTATTGTCCGCTGATTGCGTAATTCAGGAGCAAGGTATTTCAGAATGTGGCCATTTTGCGACACCAGACGTGTGGCCATTGTCTCGTCAGCTAACCAGTTCACGTATTTGTTCACCAGGGGACTGGCTTTGGCAGGATCAAACAGTAGCCAATGCCAGAGTACTTTCTGACTGTAGGTATCGAGTTGATCGTTCAACGCTACTTCAATACGGTTGACGGGAACCTGAGAGAATATCAGCGCCGTTTCAACCAGATGACGAACCGCCATATTTTGGGTGCAGCGGTTTATCAATGATGTTTTCTCCAGGTAAGCAAAGCACCAGTAGACATGCTCCAGGGCAAATTGATTGGCTTCATAGAAAGCGGGATTATTCAGCCTTTCCCTGATTGCAGCCATACTCCATTTCGTTTGACTTTCGTCCAGGTTAATTGTTCCCAAAAGAAAATCAGCATTGCTCAATTTTTGCAATAAACTCAGGATGTCGACAAACATCCGCTGTAAATCTTTTTTGTCAGGCAGATGGGTGAATTCATAAAGGATCTGGCCTGCCTGTTCATTGAAATGAATGTCCGGGGCACTGCAACCGCTATTTTGCCGATATTGAGACAGAGTTTGCGTCAAAAACCACAGCCGCTGAAACTTTCCGTGTCGGTGCTCTCTTGATGAATGAGCCAATGCCTCTGCATAACACATCCGAAAAGTCCGTTGTTTGCCACCGTCGGCTTGTTCCAACAGGTCGATGGTACACGCATGATGCCCGAGCTGGATCGACAACCGGGTACAATCTGGCGTATTGAGAACGGTCACACCTTCGGCATCGAATCCCCTGAGTGCGTCACGGCATGTGTCATCGAATAATGGCTCTTCCTGAGACGTTGAGAAGTCAACAATATCGATATTTTCATAGGGAGGCCTCCTTATTGTGCTCACTTCACCCTGCCCTGAAGCGGTGGCCACGGGCCAGAGCCTGGTGAGAAAACATTTGTGCAACCATAGAATCAGTTCATGAACGCTCTCGATGTCGTGCACCTGATGGACGGACCCAAGCCGATGCAGGTGGTCTTTTAATAACTGGCAATGGGCCAGCCATTGTTGAAAATCCGAACCTGAGGCCGGTAACTCCTTGCCAGACAGGAATGGCCTTATGACCTGGGCAAGGGTTTGTTTAACCTTTGTTTGCACCAGCGCCAGTTGCTCGCGAAGCGGGATTAACTCCTCCTGGTATTGCTGCTTAAGATCAGGATCAGCCGCTGCAAGCATTAAAAACCGTTCGTAGCCAGAGAGAAAAGACGCGATCTCTTGCATAAAATTGTCGATCTCCTGAACACATCCCTGCACAATCTCTTGTCGCCCGGGGCGCATGCTCAGCTGGACAGCGCCGGTTTTGGACAGGCATAAATGAATCAGTCGCTCAGTCCCGAGAAAATCCAGGAGCCTGGTGTTTTGCTCAACAAGCCAGGAGAACAGACGTGCTACCGACGGTTCTTTTTCCGGCTCCGCAAGCTGATATGCCTGCTGGGCAGCCTGCGCGGCTTGATAATCAGGGGTGGCCGATTTGTCACTGACATTCAACAACGCCTGTTCCCGATCACCCGACAATATAAACCCGCCGGACTCTTTCTGGAACTTCCCACACACCAGCGTTACCCATTTCGGTGCATCATTATCAGGCCACCATTGAGGCCGCTTAATCCCCACACAAGGTATGCCCTCCTGCCTCAGGCCGATGGATATATGGTCGTTATTGGCCCATTTGTTGAAGACAATCCCCTTTGTTTTTTTCAGAACCTCCGGGGCCAGTAGCCAGTCACCCCCATGGTCACAAAAAAGAATGACATTGTCAGGCAGACTGCTCCCGTTGACCGGACCGCTGATGGCCAGCGCCAACCCTGAGCCACAACCGTCGCTGATGACGGTGCCCTGATCCAGAGACCGGGGGGGAGATGCCATGGAAAAATGGCTGCCGCCGGGCAGGCAGGTAATCGGGCGTCCCTGCAAAAAAAGGACATGGCCCTCCGGATCAATGGCAAATTCAAAATCCACAGGGCACAACAACGCGTCTTCCAGTGTCTTCCCCCCCTCAACCAGGCAGTTCAGTTGCTCTTTGCCAATGAACTCAGCCGTGGCAGCAGCAGGTTCAAATTTGACCCACTCTTCCTCATAGCCCCCCTGTTCATTGGCGCGCAAAATGAATCCATACTCAGGATTACCGGGGTTAAAGGTGGCCTCCCATTCCTTGCCGTTGCGCTTGATCTCATAACCATGGGGAGTGATACCGTATTGACCGGACACCACAGTCTTGGGTTGCCCCGATCCACACTCGATCAATAACGTGCCGTCATCAATGCCGCGATAACTCATGCCGACCCCGCCAACGCAACATTGAATGCACTGTTGCAGGATAATTGCCATCCCTTGCGGGGCTGTTGGGGAAAAAACGGCGGAACGGTAAGCAGAAGCGAGCACTTTCAGACAGGTTGCCACGATATCCGCCTGGTCATGCACCAGGGATTGGTACTTGCCAGCCTGGGCGTTACCAAACGAGTCCTCAGCCACGCCGGAGCTGCGCACGATAATCGGGCTGTCGGGCTTAGTCAGGCCGGTGCGCAACTCCTTATAGATATCCCGTATGGTGTCGGCAATGGTCAGAGCGCTTATTTGCTGATAAAAATCCGGTCCAGCAATAAACGAAGAAAGCGCATCGAGCCAGCGCTGTTGTCTTGTTGTTGGCTTGCCCGATGAGTTGCCTGCTGGTGCCATTTGGGTAATCCACTGTCTTATATTCACCAGACTGGCCGTTGTATGGGGAAACTCATGGCCATCATCCAGCGTGGACAGCAATGGGCTGGCATCGATTGGAAGCGTCTCAAGGTTTTGCACGATGCTTGTCTCAATGCAGCGAAATGGCGGGACAGTTAATCCTGCGCTCTTCATCAGGGTCAGGAACATCCCTTTTCCACCTAACAATTTCCGGTTTAGAATAGTCGGGGAATCAACGTTCAGCTGTGATTCGGTACATCGTCTGGTTTTTAATGGCAGTGCAAACGTTTCAGTAATTTTTTGGCCGGTGCTGTTAGAAGGAGTAAACGTGGTATCAATCCCGGAAGTTTCGCACTTTCGATTTGAAGATAAAGCGTGAGTTGTTACAGCGCCTGATACCGGAATTGCACCATTGGCGATGTCAGCTCCCTCTGCACCGGGCAAACAGGTGGAACCTGAGCCTGTGACCGAGTGGCTAATAATATCTGACTGTGTATTAAACATGGCAACATCCGCTGTTTACTATTTTTTAAACATGATATTTGGAAAATGGTGCTTCCGGCTTAAACTCTGACCGTTCAGATATACTCTATACCGCTCCTAAAATAAGGGCTTCTCAGCATTCTCATTCAGGCTTGAGAAGCTCTTTCGCTTTATGCAATAACCCATTGAAGGTGCGTTTCATGGCGGCTACTTTTGCTGCCCTCTCTTCGGCTGCTTTGGCTTTCATCACATCGGCTCCTCGCACATCAGCATTATGTTCTGCCATAAACAGACAGGCTTTCTCTTTTTCTTTCCGGCTAACCTTTTCAAGGGGAATCCCAAAAAGATATTCAAACCTATTGCAATGATCAAAAGCTGTCATCTTTTTTTCATCCAGAATATTGAAATCAGCCCCTCGCATCAGCAGCTCTCGAATCATATCTATACTGCCTTGACTCGCTGCAATGTGGAGCGCTGTTGCTCCGTATTTATTCTGGGCATTGATTTCCACTTTTCCGTTTTCAATCAGATCGGCAAGGATAGCCAGTCGAACTGTCCAATCTACCTGATAGTCCCAGTCGGGGGCCGACACGGCATAATGGAGAGCAGTACGCCCATCTATATTTCGTAAATTGGCCTTAGCGCTCCTCTCCAGTAGCTCTCTCACTATATCTTTCTGGTCCATTAAAGCCGCGTGGTGAAGGGGGGTGCATTGGCTTTTTTCATTTTTCCATGCATTGATGTCAGCCCCACGAACTATTAAAGAGTCAACCATCTTCCATTTCCTGTTTTCTATGGCATACGCAATCGTCCTGCCACCTGCGGAGTCACAGGGGGCTTTAACATCAAATTTGGCATTGTCCAGAATCTCCAGTATTTTTGCTGTGCAGTGATGGCCATTGCGCCTGGCGAGGTCCAGAACCATCATGCCACGGTTAGTTTTGGCGTACATGTTGGCCCCCTTTTCAATCAATTGGCTAAAGGCCTCCAGCTTGCCATTTATAGCCGCAAAGTGGAGAGGCGCATACCCGCCTCCATTTTGGGCGTCAACATCGGCCTCGCGTTGAAGCAAGGTATTAATGGCATACTTGAGGGCATCCTGATGTTCAAGGCTGTTGACTAAGATGCTGAGGGGAGTTGACCTACCGATGTCCCGATGGTCGATGTCATCCTGAAGTTTAATCAGGGTATCCATGAAATACTGAAAGGTCTTCAGCTGACCATCGGCACAAGTCAGCAGGTAGAGTGGTGTCCTTTCATCGTTGTCCAGGGCGTTGGCATTTGCGTGATGCTGAAGCAGCTTATCCAGGATGTCCCGTTGGCCAGATTGAGCCACAAGGTGAAGAGCTGTCCTCCCTTCATCGTTGGTCTTTGCGTTGATATCTGCCTTATACTTCATCAGCATGTCTATTATTTCCGGCTTACCCAGACGAACCGCAAGGTGGAGTGCTGTTTCATTTTTGTTGATCCGGTCGTTAGGATCGGCACCATTGGTTAATAAAAACTCCACCAGCACCCAGTTTTTTCCCCTGGCCGCATGAGCAAGCATGGTTCCTGCCCCGTTACCACCACAATCGGCATGAATGTCGAATCCGGCTTTTACCATACAGGGGATCAGGGGCGTAATATTGGTGCCATATTGGAATGCACACTCCATTACTGTCCTGCCATAATCATCTTTGAGGTTAACGTCAGCCCTGGCCTCGTTGACAAGCAGCTCAATGATTCTCTGATTGCCATGTATAGCGGCAAGATGGAGAGCGGTTTTCTTGCCACTGCGTTTGGTTTTGGCGTTGACATCAGCCCCTTTTGCAATCAGGGCAAGGATGTTGTCATTGGTCAGATCCTCCAGATTCTCGGTGTTGGTGATTGCACTGTGAAGCTCCATGGTCGCCTTTTTTATTTCGGCTTTAGTAATACAGCCGGTACGCTCATGATGTTTCACCCCGTCATTCGTGTCGGATTTTTTTGGGCAAAGAGACTCGGTTTTAATCTCAACTTCACGATTACAAACAAGCATTTGCCGGGGTAGATTTTGAGATGGATCAATTTGCGGTGTGTGAGCAGGTTGTGTAGAGGGAGCAAGGGAAACTGTTGAACCGCCAGTTGCAGGCTGATTAGAAACAACGCATGTTGTTTCACTGTCGAATTGCTGATAAGTCGATCTTTCAGAACTGAATACGTTGAAAGTGTTCATATTGATAATTCCTGTTTGAAAATGCGTTAATTCATTTCCGCGCTATAGTGCTACATTAGTATTGGCTGTTATTGGTTGACCAAGGCTAATTTAGGCTGCGAGTTACCAATTTGATCCATTGGACAAAAAAACATGATAATAGTTGCACAGAGCAAAATATTTTTTACGTCAGTTAAATAACTGAAGTATTGGACAACTGACTTTTACCAGTTATTCGCTTATGGACAACACTCTATGAGGGATGGGTCGTGACTGCCAGAGGCACACGGGCCATTATGAAAATGTTGATAATACCTTAACGCAACAGGCCCGACATGGTTCATCGCTGCCGCAATGATCTCGGGTTTTCCTTGTAATAAACGGTCAACATACTGCAAGGTAATACCATTGTACTGCAAGGCGATGTTGACCAGCTCCGGGTCATTGCGGCAATGGTCACTGGCAAACTGAAGCGCCAACGGATTTTGGTGCAGGGCCAGTTTGACCACCTCCGGGCAATCCTGAAGCAGGTCACTGGCAAACTCCAGCGCCATGCCGTCATTTTTCACTGCCAGTTTGACCAGCGCTTTATTGGCTCGCAGTTCCGGGCTGGCATGCTCAAGTGCCATACCATCCTGTTGAACTGCCAGCCGGACAGTTGGCTCGTGCCTGCGTAGTCTGCAACTGGCATACTTGAGAGTACGACCGTGACCTTGCACAGCCAGTTGCACCAACTCTTCATCGTCTCTCCATTTTTGCTTGGCGAGTGTTCCAAAGAAAAGAGGGTCTTTTGATACGACAATGGTCAGTAATTTCTTATCTCCACACTGCTCTATATCAAGATAAGGATAAGGATGACTGACAGCCAGTCGAACGTAGTACGGATCATGTTTTAATTGTTCGTCGGCATACCGTAGCGCCCACGCGTTATTTTTCAGCGCTGCTCTAACAATTGTTGGATCCGCTTTTAACCGTTCACTGGCGTATAGCAGGGCAACCCCATAATTTTTGACAGCGGCCAATACGATGTCTTCATCATCCTTAAGCTCTTCACTGGCAAATTTCAGAACTCTCCCATCGTTCCCAACAGCTTTTTTGACCAGTTCTTTATCCGCCTGAAGTTCAGGTCCGGCATGTTTTAATGATAAGGGGTCTGAGCCAACCGCCGTGAATACTACTTCTCGATCATTATTCAATTCCGGAAAATATCTCAGCCTATCGTCTATTCCGGGTTTTGCCAGCGCTTTTAAGGCAAGTTTCCGATAAAGATGACGGTTGTTAAGCAGGTTTTTCCTGAAATTGTGGTGAAATAATCGATAGGAATCATCTTTATCACTGCACTTCAGCGCCAACAGAAGAAGCTCTTTATAGCATCCAGGATGTTGTTCCAGATACTCAGTTGCCGCATGACAGGAAAGAGCCTGTGATGTGTTTTCAACGGCTGCGGTGAATAAACGCCGGAGAAGTTCAGGATTTGATGATAGCTCTGGCCCAATTAGGGCAATGGTGGTTTCCGGATCCCCTGTATTTGCCAGGGCATAAGACATAATTTCAATATCATTTTTAAAGGACTCCGGCACATCGACAATAGCGCCAGTGTGGCTTTTGATGGCGGTAAAAACCATTGCCCGCTGATTGCGTAGTTCAGGAGCAAGGTATTTCAGGATATGGCCATTTTGCGACACCAGACGCATGGCCGTTGTTTCGTCAGCTAACCAGTTAACGTATTTGTTCACCAGGGGGCTGGCTTTGGCTGGATCAGAAAGTAGCCAATGCCAGAGTATTTTCTGCCTGTGCGTATCGAGTTGATCGTTCAGCGCTTCTTCAATACAGTTGATGGGAGCCTGAGAAAAGATCAGCGCCGTTTCAACCAGGTGACGGATCGCTCTGTCCCGGGTACAGAGGCTCATCAGTGATTTTGTGCGTGAGTAAGCGGAGCACCAGTAGATATGCTCCAGGGCTGATCGATTGGTTGTAGCGAAAGCGGGATTATTCAGCCTTTCCCTGATTGTGGCCATATTCCAGTTTGTCTGACTTTCGTCCAGATGTAATGGCCCCAACAAAAAATCCATATTGCCCAGAATGTGCAATACACTCAGAATGTCCACAAACATGTGCTGCAAATCTTTTTTGTCAGGCAGATGGGTGAGTTCAAAGAGGGCCTGGCCTGTCTGTTCATTGAAATGAATGTCCGGTGCATTGAAACCGCTATTTTTCCAATAGTGAGACAGCGTTTGCGCCAAAAACCACAGTCGCTTGAACTTTCCGCTCAGGGTTACTTGCAATGAATCGGCCAGCGCCTCAGAGTAACACATCCGAAAAGTCCGTTGTTTGCCACCGTCGGCTTGTTCCAACAGGTCGATGGTACAAGCATGATGCTCAAGCTGAATCGACAACCGGGTACAATCTGGCATATTGAGAGCGGTCACTCTTTCGGCCCGTAATTGCCTGAGTGCCTCACGGCAAGTGTCGTCGAATAATGGTTCTTCCTGAGACGTTGAGAAATCAACAATATCGATATTTCCATAGATAGGCCGCCTTATTGTGCTCACTTCACCCTGCCCTGAAGCGGTGGCCACGGGCCAGAGCCTGGTGAGAAAACATTTGTGCAACCATAGAATCAGTTCATGAACGCTCTTGATGTTGTGCACCTGATGGACTTCTTCAAGCCTTTGCAGGTGGTCTTTTAATAACTGGCAATGGGCCAGCCATTGTTGAAAATCCGAACCTGAGGCCGGTAACTCCTTGCCAGGCAGAAATGGCCTTGTGACCTGGGCAACGGTTTGTTTAACCTTTGCTTTTACCAGCGCCAGTTGCTCGCGAAGCGGGATTAACTCCTCCTGGTATCGCTGTTTAAGATCAGCATCAGCGGCTGCAAGCATTAAAAACCGTTCGTAGCCAGAGAGAAAAGCCGTGATCTCCTGCATAAAATTGTCGATCTCCTGAACACATCCCTGGACAATCTCTTGTCGCCCGGGGTGCATGCTCAGTTGGACAGCACCGGTTTTGGACAGGCATAAATGAATCAGTTGCTCAGTCCCGAGAAAATCCAGGAGCCTGGTGTTTTGCTCAACAAGCCAGGAGAACAGACGTGCTACCGACGGTTCTTTTTCCGGCTCTGCAGGCTGGTATGCCTGCTGGGCAGCCTGTGCGGCTTGATAATCAGGGGTGGCCGATTTGTCACTGACATTCAACAACGCCTGTTCCCGATCACCCGGCAATAAAAACCCGCCGGACTCTTTCTGAAACTTCCCACACACCAGCGTTACCCATTCCGGTGCATCATTATCGGGCCACCATTGAGGCTGCTTAATCCCCACACAGGGTATGCCCTCCTGCCTCAGGCCGATGGATATATGGTCGTTATTGGCCCATTTGTTGAAGACAATCCCCTTTGTTTTTTCCAGAACCTCAGGGGCCAGTAGCCAGTCACCACCATGGTCACAAAAAAGAATGACATTGTCAGGCAGACTGCTCCCGTTGACCGGGCCGCTGATGGCCAGCGCCAACCCTGAGCCACAACCGTCGCTGATGACGGTGCCCTGATCCAGAGACCGTGGAGGAGATGCCATGGAAAAATGGCTGCCGCCGGGCAGGCAGGTAATCGGGCGTCCCTGCAAAAAAAGGACATGGCCCTCCGGATCAATGGCAAATTCAAAATCCACAGGGCACAACAACGCGTCTTCCAGTATCTTCCCTCCCGCAACCAGACGGCTCAGTTGGTCTTTGCCAATGAACTCAGCCGTGGCAGCAGCAGGTTCAAATTTGACCCACTCTTCCTCATAGCCCCCCTGTTCATTGGTGCGTAAAATGAATCCATACTCAGGATTGCCGGGTTTAAAGGTGGCCTCCCATTGCTTGCCGTTGCGCTTGATCTCATAACCATGGGGAGTGATACCGTATTGACCGGACACCACCGTTTTGGGTTGCCCCGATCCACACTCGATCAATAACGTGCCGTCATCAATGCGGCGATAACTCATGCCCACCCCGCCAACGCAACATTGAATGCACTGTTGCAGGATAATTGCCATCCCTTGCGGGGCTGTTGGGGAAAAAACTGTGGAACGGTAAGCAGAAGCGAGCACTTTAAGACAGGTTGCCACGATATCCGCCTGGTCATGCACCAGGGACTGGTACTTGCCGGCCTGGGCGTTACCAAAGGCGTCCTCAGCCACGCCGGAGCTGCGCACGATAATCGGGCTGTCGGACTTAGCCAGGTCGGTGCATAAATCCTGATGAATAGTGCGTATTTGGTCAGCAATGGGTAGAGCGCTTATTTGCTGATAAAAGTCCGCGCCTGCAATAAATGAAGAAAGCGCATCGAGCCAGCGCTGTTGTCTTGTTGTTGGCTTGCCCGATGGGTTGCCTGCTGGTGCCATTTGGGTAATCCACTGTCTTATATTCACCAGACTGCCCGTTGTATGGGGAAACTCATGGCCATCATCCAGCGTGGCCAGCAATGGGCTGGCATCGAATGGAAGCGCCTCAAGGCTCTGCACGATGCTTGTCTCAATGCAGCGAAATGGCGGGACAGCTAATCCTGCGTTCTTCATCAGGGTCAGGAACATCCCTTTTCCACCTAACAATTTCCGATTTGGAATAGTCGGGGAATCAACGGTCAGCTGCGGTTCGGTAAAGCGCCTGTTTTTTAGTGGCGGTGTAAACGTTTCAGTGATTTTTTGGCCGGTGCTGCCAGAAGAAGTAAACGTGGAATCAATCCCGGAAATTTTGCACTTTCGATTTGAAGATAAAGCGTGAGTTTTTATTGCGCCTGATACCGGAATTAGATCATTGGCGATGTCAGCTTCCCCGGTGCCAGGTAAACAGCTGAAACAGGAGTCTGTAACAGAGTGGTTAATAACATCTGACTTTGCATTAAACATGACGACATCTGCTGTGTAGTTGTAATAACACTGTTATTATTCTGGAAAATGCCCCTTCGGGCTCAAACTTCGACCATTCTGATATCATCCGCACCGCTGAAAATAAGGGCTTCTCAGCGATTTCGTTCAGACTTGAAAAAGGCTTTCACTTTATGCACAAACCCGCTTGCAGTGTGTTTCTGGTCGGCTGCTTCTGCTTTCCTCAAATCGACTCCTCGCACATCAGCATTATGTTCTGCCATTAACAGACAGGCTTTCTGCCTATTGCAATAGTCATAAGCTGTCATATTGTCTTTATCCAGAAGGTTGAAATCAGCCCCTCGCTTCAGCAGTTCCGGAATCATTACTATATAGCCTCCACTCGCTGCGATGTGTAGTGCTGTTATTCCACGTTCATCCCGGGCATTGATGTCCACTTTTTTGCTTTCAATCAGTTCGACAAGGATGCTTTGTCGATGTGCCAGATTTTCCGAAGTGGGCAAATCTGCAAAACCTCTGTCCATCACAGCATAATGGATAGCTGAACGCCCACGTATACTTGGTAAACCGGGGTTAGCCTTTCTCTTTAGCATCAACATCTTAATGACATCTTGCCGCCCCTCACGAACTGCAAGGTGGAGTGCCGTTCCCCTGATATTTATCTCAGCGTTAACCCTGGCACCTTTACCCAATAAAAATTCCACAAGCTCCCAGCTATGCTCCCTGGCCGCATGAGCAAGCATTGTTGAACCGCAATTATCACACCTCGCATCAATCTTGAGCCCGGCATTTACCATACAGCGGATCAGGGGCGTAATGGATCCATTCTTGTGAGCACACTGCATGACTGTCCAGCCATAAGAAGTTTTGGCGTTAACGTCAGCACCCTTGTTAACAAGCAATTCAATTATTCTTTTACTGTCACGTAAAGCGGCTAAATGTAGAGCTGTCTCTTTGCCATAGTATTTGGTTTTCGCGTTGATATTTGCTCCTTTTTCAATCAGGCCGAGGATGTCATCATTGGTCAGATCCTCCGGATTCTCAGTGAAAATGAGTGCATCGTGGAGGTCTTTAGTAGCTTGTTTACTGTCTGCTTTTGTTTTTTTTCCGGTTTGACCATGAGCTTTCGTCCAGGCTTTCGTGATGTAATTGTTTGGCCAAAGAGGCTCAGTTTCCGGCTCAATCGCACGATTACCAACAGGGGTTTGGCAGGTCAGACCTTGAGATGGATTAATAGACAACGAGTGAGTATGGTGTGCAAAGGCAGCCAGGGAAACTGATGAACTGCTGGTTTTCGGCTCTGTAGAAGCATCACAGACGTCTTCATGGGGCAATTGCTGATAACCCATGCTTACAGGTCCGGGTGTGAAAATTTTCAACATGTGCATATTGATAGTCCTGTTAAAAAATGCTTTGCTTCTTTTTTGTACTAAAGTACTTAATTGTTGTTCGCCACTTTGAGCAGTCTTTTTATTGGTTGAACTTTTGATTCGTTAAAGAGAAGACTATAAAAGATCTGTAAAACCTGTTTTGCTATTTAGACAAAAAAAATGATAAAAGTTGCACGGTGAGAAAGTTTTTTGCCTCGTTAGTAAAATCTGGAAAGGAATAAAAAGGGGATAAAAAGAGGATAAAAAGAGGATAAAAAGAGGAAGATAAAAAGTAAAAAGAGGACACCCATTTTTTGACAAAGAAAAAAAATAAAAAGAAAGAAGAAATAAAAGGACACCCATTTTTTAAAAAGTGAAAAGAATATTTAATCTATTCATTTTTAAAAATGCTAGCATTGATTGTTCTAAGAAGTCCTCATTCATACCAAGCAGGAAGAGGACAAAAAGTGCTCAGCAACAGCCAGTTAGAAGATACTATCGAGACAATATAAGAAAGAGTTCTCAGAAAACTCTGGCCACATTAAAGTAAATGAAAATGTGTTGATCAGGCAGGATAGAGATTACTGCTCACAGACATACCATGAACCCAGCATTTTCCGGTGCTTTCTGCATAAGACTTCAGTGAAGCCAGCTTGCCGACTGCGCGGTGAAAACGATTATGCCAGCGCATAGTCTGCAGCCATTCATTTGGGTCAATACCCAAGCGCTCCAGGATAGGTGGTACATCGTCAGTTATACGACCACGTTTGCCTTTGCGGATAATTCGGCCAGACCAGTCAACCAGTTCAAAATAGCTACTGAGTGGGTATGGAATCGCCTGTTCAGGGTTTTGCCCCTGAGCTTTTAACGGTTTCAAGTGTGCCTTTTGTTTTTTTCCGTTTGCGCTGTCGTATGTCTCAATGCGCTCTTTAATAGAGGTATGTTCTGAGGTTTCCAGTGTTGCAGCAATTTTTGCCCGGATGGGGTTTAAGTCGACATAGGCCATGCAAGTCAGCAATGCTGCCTCATCTAACAGGGCCTGACTTTTGTAACGACCTTCCCAAAAGCGCCCTTTGCACTCATCTTCTTTATTGGCCAGTCGGGCTAAGTATTCGTTAAGGCAGCGCATGAACCAGCTGATATCCATTAAGCGACCTCGGTACTTCTGGGCATATTCTTCGACACGCAGCAGCTCTGCTTTGCCCAGCTGATCGCCGGCAAGATAACGCTGAACCAAGTGCGGGCCAGAAAACAGCTGCGTCCAGCGTTGTAAGACTTTTTTGGTGTCCCATTTTTTGGCTTGCTGACTATTGATATGGAGCACCACATGATAATGATTCGACATAACCGCATAAGCACAGACTTCCAGGGCAAAAATACCAGAAAGTGCCTTCAACCGATCAACCACCCACTGCCTGCGATGCTCATAGTTTTTACCTGAGAAATTGTCTTTGCCGCATAGGAAAGCCCTGCGAACACAGCGTGCCATGCAGTGGTAGTAGGGCGTATTGGCTGGATCTATGAGGTTTTTTCGGGCAGTCGTCATGTCATTTTATTGGTTAGGGGTATTTTATTGGTTACTGGGTATATGTCCGTAATGCCCTTGAGAGGCTCCAGAAGAAAAATAGACAGTGTGGCCGATTAGTCAAATTTTAGGTGTCCTTTATTTCCGCTTGTCTTTGGGTGTCCTTTATTTCCTTTTTTCCGCTTCCTTTATTTCCGCTTGTCTTTGGGTGTCCTTTATTTCTTTATTTCCTGCGCTTGTCTTTGGGTGTCCTTTATTTCTTCCTTTATTTCTTCTTTTGTTATTTTTTTTTCTTGCTGAACAGTAAACATGTAAAGAGTACCCTTTAACTGATAGTCTTGCTCAAAACTCGATATTCGATGGTAAAAACCGGGGAAACTTCCTCCCGGTATTGTTACATTAGGCTGGCCTGAGAACTCTTATTGGACCCAATAATCGACCATGAAACCCATTCGTCTTCTTGATAACCGACTGGCTAACCAGATCGCTGCCGGTGAGGTGGTGGAACGTCCGGCTTCAGTCGTCAAAGAACTGCTGGAAAACAGCATTGATGCCGGTGCCAGGCGTCTGACGGTTGAAGTGGAAAATGGCGGTGTCAAATTGATCCGTATCCGTGATGATGGTCATGGCATACCCAGGGATGAGTTAGCACTGGCACTCTCCCGCCACGCCACCAGTAAGATATCTGAACTGGAAGACCTGGAAGGTGTGGCTACCCTCGGATTTCGCGGAGAGGCGCTTGCCTCCATCAGCTCAGTTTCCAGGCTCACCCTGACGTCTAATGTGGCAGAACAGGCGTCAGGCTGGCAGGCCCGAGTGGAAGGGCGGGATATGGAAGCGCAGGTTATGCCCGCACCGCATCCGGTGGGCACCACCATAGAAGTCAAAGACCTGTTTTTTAATACGCCGGCCCGTCGTAAGTTTCTCCGTACTGAAAAGACCGAATTTTCTCACCTTGAAGAGGTGGTTAAGCGCCTGGCTCTATCCCGCTTTGATGTAGGCTTTACCCTCCGCCACAATCAACGCAGTGTCCATCAGCTTCGTCCCGCAGTTACCCAGGCGGAAAAAGATCGCCGGGTAGCTGCACTTTGCAGTCCCAAATTTATTGAACATGCGGTTATTATTGATGTTGCCGCCTCTGGCCTGAAACTGTACGGCTGGGTGGGGCTGCCTACGTTCTCCAGGGCCAGTGCTGATCTGCAGTACTTCTTCGTTAATGGTCGTGTTATTCGGGATAAGCTGGTGGCTCACGCAGTTCGTCAGGCCTACCGTGATGTACTTTACAGCGGGCGTCATCCGACATTTGTCCTCTACCTGGAGTTGGATCCGGCCATGGTAGATGTCAATGTGCATCCTACCAAACATGAAGTCCGTTTTCGGGATGGCAGAACGGTTCATAACTTTCTGTTCAGTACTTTAAATCGTGCCCTGGGTGAAGTTCGCCCGGAAGATCAGCTACCACCCACGGTTTTGACCAATCCGCCTCAACCCACGGCATCGGGTATTGATGCCGGTGAGTTTCAGGGGCAGGAAGCCATCCAGCTTGCAACCGCCCCGACAGCATCCGGCAGTACCGGGCATTATGCCAATCAAAGCTCCGGCGGTAGTGGTAATCCTGACCGTCGCCCTGCTTTATCAGAAGCGCCATCGCCCGGCCAGGTTAAACGACAGATAGAAGCCTATAGCCAGCTATATGCCACCTCAGCAGAGCCTGTAACTACCAGTCAGGCGAAAGCCGTGGGTGACCATGCGGTACAGGAACCCGGCGTCGCATTTCCCGCTCAGGTGTCGGCGCAGCCGTTGCCGGAAAATGACTCTCTGGCACCGCCTCTTGGCTATGCCATTGCCCAGCTGAAAGGAATATATATTCTCTCGGAAAATGACCAGGGGATGATTCTGGTGGATATGCATGCCGCTCACGAACGGATTACCTATGAGCGCATGAAGCAGTCCTATCAGGAACAGGGGATTCTTGCCCAACCATTGCTGGTACCTAAATCTGTATCGGTGAGTGAACGTGAGGCAGACTGTGCAGAAGAAAACAGCGAATACTTTACCCGTCTGGGACTGACCCTGGAGCGGATGGGGCCGGAAACGCTGCTGGTGCGTCAGATACCGGTGATGCTGCAGAATGCCGATGTTGAGAAGCTATTGAGAGATGTGCTCTCAGACTTGATGCAACACGGTACCAGCGACCGCATTGAAGCCCATATCAATGAAATACTGGCCACCATGGCCTGTCATGGGTCGGTGCGGGCTAACAGAAAACTGTCCATTGAAGAGATGAACGCCCTGCTTCGGGATATGGAGCAGACAGAGCGCAGCGGACAATGCAACCATGGTCGCCCAACCTGGACCATGCTCACTATGGATCAATTGGATAAGTTGTTTTTGAGGGGGCGCTAGGAGCCTGTCGGACTTAAGACTGTCCTACTGCGGTTGCGATAAATTGGTCTAAAAATTCCTGCTTCTTCGTCAAATAGCCCCGCTAT